>CAZSNS010000040.1:0-18048 GCA_964608515.1 Hadarchaeota archaeon (SeqCode) | reverse complement strand
AAATCTCGAAAAACAGAACGAAGGAACTTAGAAAAGCTCTCAAAGAATGAAATTTAGGAAAAGTAAGACCCTAGAAAGATTTTTATCCGGCTGAGCGGATTTTCTTATGGTGAGATATGTGAAATTTTGTGTAATAGGTGGAGCTGGACATATAGGTTCGCAAGCAGTGAGAATCTTAAACGAAAGAGAACCTGATGCTACAATAATAATTGCAGATAAAGATATAGAAAAAGCAGAAAAGATTGCCGGAGAATTAGGAGAAAAAGTCAAAACTCAGAAGGTAGATGCTACCAACTTAGAAAGTCTAACCCAGGTAATAAAAACAGCCGATGTCGCAATAAGTACCTTAGGACCTTTCCATAAGTTCGGATCTAAAGTTTTGAAGGCGGCTATAGAGGCAGGAACGAATTTTGTGGATGTTAATGATGATTATGACGCCACAATGGATTGTCTTGAACTTCATGAAGAAGCTAAAGACACTGGAATAACTGCTATAATTGGTCTAGGTGCTACTCCTGGACTCACAAATATCTGGGCTAAATACGGGGCTGAAAAACTGGACGAAGTAAAAGAGATACATACGAGTTGGGCTTGGACTGCTATCGATCCCGACATGGGGCCTGGTATTACTGACCATTATTTTCATGCGATTACGGGGAATATTCCTACTTTTAAAAATGGGGAATTAGTTGAAGTTCCTGCTTTATCTGAACCCGAATCTGTTGAGTTTCCTTCACCGCTTGGAGAGTTTAAACCTGCAAATGCGGGACATCCTGAACCAGTCACTATCCCTCAATATATAGAAGGAGTTCAAACGGTGACGAATAAGGGAATAGTTTGGCCTGGTTCTTTGAATGAGGCTGCTGAGCTTTTCGCAGAACTTGGGTTGACAAGTCAAAAGGAGATTTCTGTTCGTGATGAATCTGTGCCTGTGAGGGAGATAATGGTTCAGATTATTATGGCTTTGGAGGAGATAGCTCCTGAAGAAACTATTGGTGAAGCTATGTCTGAAATCGAAGGGTACGGTGATTATGCGATGAAAGGGGTCGGGTTTAAAACTGTGATTATTGGGGAGGTGAATGGGGAGGGTGAAGAATACGAATATGCTTCCTCTTGCGAAGACGCTAGAGTTGCTACCGCTCTCCCAGCAGTAATAGGAGCTCAATTGTTAGTCGAGGAAGATTATGAAAAAAGCGGAGTTTTTGCACCGGAAGGCATACTAGATCCTGAAACTTTCTTAAGAAAAATTGATGACGAAATAGAAATAATAAAAGGCGTTAAGGAAAGGCTAGAACTTTAACTCACCAAGTCCAGAACATTCTTGAAAAGATGATCCAAAACAAAGAAAAACTACTCACTGAAAAGAACAAGAAAGCCAGAAAAATTTGTCTAGAAGTAATAGAACATGCTCTAAAAAAAGTGAACCCTAGAAAACAAATCAGGAAAAACTTCCAATCATCTAAAGAAAAATTAAAAATATACGGTCGAACTCTCAACCTGAAAAATATTGAAAATATATACGTCATCGGCGCAGGAAAAGCATCTCACGAAATGGGAAAAGAAATCGAAAACCAACTCTCTGACAGAATAGAAAAAGGAATAATCATCACAAAACACGGATACAAAAAAGAATCTTTGAAAAAAATAGAAACTCTAGAGGGAGGACACCCACTACCGGATGAAAATTGCTTGGCTGGTACCAGAAAAATTCTTGAAATATTGAAAAACGTTGGCGAAAAAGATTTAGTGATAAACCTAATCTCAGGAGGGGGATCAGCTCTACTTTCACTTCCCGAAAACTCCATTTCATTAGAAAACTTGAAAAAAACAACCAAATTGTTAATCGAATGTGGTGCGACAATAGACGAAATAAACACAGTAAGAAAACACACCTCACAAGTGAAAGGAGGAAAATTAGGACAAAAAATAGCGCCGGCCAGAATGATCTCATTAATAATTTCAGATGTAGTTGGGGATAAGCTCAATACAATAGCCTCTGGCCCAACCGTCCCAGACTCAACCACTTTCAAAGACGCTAATAAAGTTCTAGAAAATTATTCCCTGCTCAAAAAAATCCCAAAATCTGTAAGAAATCATATCGAACGAGGAAAGAGTGGTGAAATCAAGGAAACTCCAAAAGAGGAAGATTTTCGAAATATAAACTCAAAAAATATCATTATATCAAACAACGATAAAGCAACAGAAGTAGCCGCAGAAAAAGGGAAAAAACTTGGATTAAATACTCTTATTCTCTCCAGAATGATTGAAGGCGAAAGCAAAGAAGTAGGAAAAGCCCACGCCGGCATTCTTCAAGACATTAAAAGAACTAACACCCCATTAAATCCTCCAGCCATCATCATAAGCGGAGGAGAAACCACTGTAAAAATAGAAAAATCGAAAGGAAAAGGAGGTCCCAACCAAGAATTTGTTCTCGGAGCCGCTAGAAAAATTTCCGGGCTTGAAGGAGTGGCAGTTGCTTCTGTAGACACCGACGGGTCTGATGGTCCAACCAGTATTGCTGGGGGTATTGTCGATGGAGAGACTGAGAGACTACTGTCAGAAAAAGGATTGGGGATAGAAGATGTTTTAGATTCTCACGATTCGAAGAGTGCTTTAGAAAAAGTGAATGGTACTATTATTACTGGTCCAACTGGTACTAATGTTAATGATTTGAGAGTTGGAGTTATTTTATAGTTTAGACTCCTGGTATCTTTGAAATTTTGGAATATGGTCTATTTCCATCAATCCTATTATGATTGTTTGATAATCTTTTTCTTGATGTGTGATATTTTAGTAGCTACTCCGGAAGTTACTGAGAATAATGTTATGCTATTCGGTAAGAATAGTGATAGAGATCCTAACGAATCTCAAATTTTGGAATACTTTCCCAGAAGAAAAAATGAAGAGGATGAAGTCGAACTCACGTATGTCTCCTTTACTCAAGTGGAAGAAACTAATGCCGTTATTCTTTCTCGCCCTTGGTGGATGTGGGGTGCAGAAATGGGTTCCAACGAACATGGACTTGTAATTGGAAACACTGCTGTGTTTACCAATCAAGAATATCGAAAATCCGGTTTGCTAGGAATGGATATTATCAGATTAGCTTTGGAAAGGACTGAAAACGCAAAGGAAGCTCTAGATTTCATGTCTGAAATAATTACCAAACATGGACAGGGAGGTAACGGTAGTTATGAACATGATTTTTTCTATCATAATTCCTTCATTATAGCAGATCCTGAGGAAGCTTGGGCATTAGAAACCGCTGGAAAGAACTGGGCAGCCAAAAAAATTAGCGGAATTTACACAATTTCCAATAATCTGAACATGAATAACGATTGGTCCAAATCTAAATCTCCCTCAATCAGTGAAGATGAGAAAAATTTAGAAAATGTCAATTTTTCTGAAAAATTTTCTGGAAACTTTCCTAGCTCTGATTATTTTAAAACTAAATTTTCTAAAGCGGAATATAGACAAAGTTTCACTTCTCAAAAACTCAGAGAGAATAAAGAGAAGATAAATCTTCATCTGTTCATGAAAATTCTAAGTTCCCACCAAACAGAATCCTTCACACCTGAAAAAGGATCAAATCGTGATGTCTGCATGCATTATGGAGGATTCGTCAGACAATCACAGACGGCCTCTTCCCAGATTTCCGAATTAGATAATGAGAATCATGTGCATTGGTTTACAGGAACATCCAATCCTTGTCTTAGTGTTTTTAAACCCGTCCATTTCGGAAAAGGGCTTCCTGATGTAGGGAGAAAGGGAACAAACCGATTTAATCCTGATTCTTATTGGTGGAAATTTGAAAAACTTCACCGAAAGATCCAAACGAAATATGAAGAGGTTATCGAAGAATTTTCTGACGAACTAGAAATAATTCAAGAAAAAATAATCGAAAAAGAAAGAAATTCAGAAAATAAATTTGGAATTACCAAATGGGCTTTTGAAAAAGAAGAAAAATTGAGGGAAAAATGGGAAGAGAAAGTGAAGCTGGGAAGTCTACCATTCTTCTATGGGGTTTACCTTAAGCTAATTAATGAAGAAGCGGGACTAAATATTCCAATTGCCTTCTCGATTTTCTCTTGATATGAGTGAAAAGGATTTTCAGGGGTTAATCTCTTTTAAGGAGCAAGACTACTATATATGTCTCAGGCTTGGGATTTGAATGAGTGAGAACTCGGATTTATCCTGGTTGGAAAAGATCACTTACGGGGTAGGAGCAATTGGTTTTAACCTAGTTTCTCTGACGGTTGTTTCATGGGCTATTTTCTATTATTCACCCCCTCCCGGAAGCGATTTGCCTCAATTAATCCCTCTTGGAATCGCGGGTTCTGCTATGCTGGTGGGTAGAGCAATAGATGCTGTTTCCGATCCTGCTATAGGACATTGGAGTGATGTTATTAGAACAAGGTGGGGTCGTCGTATCCCATTCTTGATTTTCGGAGCACCCCCACTGCTTTTATCCTTCTTATTTATTTGGTATCCCCCTATTGCCAGCAAATCTATTTGGAATTTTGTATATCTAGCCACTCTTCTTTCAAGCTTCTGGTTATTCTTTACAGTCTATGTAAATCCATATATGGCTCTAATACCTCAAATAGCCAGAGATGACGCAGAAAGAGTAGATTTGAGTATTTGGTACAGTGTTGGAAATATAATAGGAATCGGTGCAGTTGGAGTTGGAATTCCCATACTGATCAGTCAATTTGGTTACAAAATCATGGGGCTGATAGTAGCTGGAATAGCTCTCATCGGTCTCTACACTCCAGCTCTTGGTATCTCTGAAGAAGAAAAATGGAAAAAAGAGGAAAGTGGTGAAGCAAAAGGGCTAATTTTTAAAGATGCGTTAGAAAAAACTCTCAAAAATAAACCATTCCTAATCTTTCTAGTCGCCGAGTTTGCTTATTTTTCAGTATGGAACACCCTTCTAATGATAGCACCCTACATCGTTACCGTCCTAATGCAACAACCAGAAAGTATGGTAAGCGCAATTATGGGTGTGGCTCTACTTTCAACCCTAATTAGCCTACCAGTCGTGCGAAAATTATCTTCAAAATGGGGGAAGAAAAAATTATTCCTAATCGCTTTAGGTCTCAGCGCAATAGATATGCCTCTTTTCTCAATGATAGGACTTTACAACATAATACCACCACTATATCTCGCTATAGCAGCCTCTGCAATCCTTGGCTTCCCTCTCGCAGCTTTTTTCGCTATCGAAAATGCGATAATTGGAGAGATTGTAGACCATGACGAAGAAAAAACTGGACACAGACGAGAAGGAATGTTTTCAGGTATCAGAGGACTCATCACCAAAGCAGCTATAGGATTCGCAGTGTTTTCATCAGCAGTGATTATGGAGTATTTCGGTTACAGTGTTGGTAATGAATTTGGAATTAGACTTGTTGGAATTCTTTTAGCTATTTTATCTGTAATCGGATTTTTTGTTTTCAGAAAGTATCCACTTGAAGATTAAACAGTTTTGGAACTTTATTCCACCAAAGCAAAAGGTAAGCTTAAATTATATATGGAATGTAGGCCGAACTACGAACATGATAAAATGTCAAAAGTAACCGTTTTAGGCGGATCCGGATCCGTCGGAAGCACTGCGGTAAGAACACTTGCTTCAACCGATATTTTCTCGGAGATAGAAATCGGAGATTTGAACGTTGAAAAAGCGAAACAGGTCGCTGAAGAAACAGACCCGGAAAAAGTATCAACAGTAAAAGTAGATGCGACTGATAAGGAAAGCATAAAAAACGCAATTGAAGGTTCTGACGTTGTCCTAAACTGTATAGGTCCATTTTACAAGTTCGGCGTTCCAATTCTGAAAGCTGTTATGGAGACAGGAATAGATTATGTCGATGTTTGTGATGACATGGATGCGACTGAAGATTTACTTGAATTGGACGACGAAGCTAAAGATGCGGGAATTTCAGCGTTAGTCGGTATGGGAACTTCCCCTGGATTAGCAAACTTGTTGATTAAGTTTTGCGCCGATTCTTTGTTGGACGATGTTCAATCTATCGATATATACCACTCTCACGGAGGAGAAGAAGAGGAAGGACCTGCCGTTGTTAAGCATCGGATTCATTCCATGGAGATGCCAATTCCAGTTTTTGATGAGGGTGAATACAAGAGATTGGATTTGTTTAGTGAAGAAGGAAAGAAATACGAGGAGACTGTAGAATTTAAGAATGTCGGTACTTACGATGTATACCTGTATCCTCATCCTGAGACGATAACTCTCCCGGAATATATCGAGGGAGTTGAAAGAGTTACAAATCTTGGATTGGTTCTTCCACCGCAATATGCCGAGTATATCAAAGGAATGGTAAGACTTGGCCTGACTAGTGAGGAACCGATAGAAGTACAAGGTCAGGAAGTAGTGCCTTTAGATTTTGCTGTAGCTTCTATACTGGATAAGAGACCGGAATTCCTAGAAGAAGCCGGAATGTCCGGACCACGAGGTTGTCTGAGAATCGATGTAGCGGGTGAAAATGAGGATGGCGAAGAGAGAACATACGTTTTCCAATTGTCCTCTGAATCACAAGGAATGGGCGAAGGGACTGGCATACCAGCTGCCCTCGGTGCTATGTTGATGAATCAAGGAAAAATAACAAAGGAAGGAGTCCTACCTCCAGAAGGTTGTGTAAACCCAGGAGATGCTCTAGAACTTGCTAAAGAAACAGTCGAAGCAGGAGAAGGAGACGAAGGAGAAGGCTTACCGCTCCAAATAGAGAAAATTGACGGAAAAGGAAACGTCGAAGAAATAGATACAGAAGGAATGTTCTAACAAAAATAGAAAAACTTTAGAGGAGTTATATCCTCTATTTTCTCTTTTTTATTTCTAAAGAGGAATCTGCCTCTGATAATCCGAAAATGGTCCATGAAAAATATATGAGGAATGAGAGTAAAGAAAACAGGAGGTCGAGAAACTGGGTAAAGAATATATCCTCGCCCATGATGTCGGCACCGGAAGCAACAAAGCTGCGATAGTTGATACGAAAGCCAACATTATTGACCATAAAACTTGCGAGTACGAGGTTTCATATCCTGAAAAAGGTTGTGCCGTTCAAGATCCAGAAGAATGTTGGTGGGATGCAATTGCTGAGACCAGTAGAGAATTAATCAAAATCACAGATATCACACCTTCAGAAATTTCAGGAATAGTTTACTCTTCACAAATGGCCGGGACTTTACCAGTAGACGAAGAAGGAACTCCGTTAATGCCTTGTATGATTTGGCTTGATACGAGAGCTTCAGAACAGGCCGAGGATATATGGAGTGGCTTGTTCAAAATTTCTGGTTATAATGTGTTTAATCTTGCAGAATTTTTGTGGATTACTGGCGGAGCTCCGGGCAAGGCAGGGAAAGATCCGATTAGTAGAATTTTGTGGTTGAAAGAGAATGAACCGGGTGTTTATGAGGACGCTCACAAGTTTTTGGACTCTAAAGATTATTTGATTTACAAATCTACTGGTGAATTCGCGACTAGCGAGGATAATGCGAATCTGAGCTGGATGATGGATACCAGAACTAAAGAATGGTCCGAAAGGATTTGTGATAAATATAATATAGATATGGGAAAACTACCAGAGATTAGAAGATCCATTGACAAAGCTGGTGAGCTTACATCAGAAGCCGCCCAAGATTTAGGACTTGAAAAAGGAATTCCAGTTATCATGGGTGCAGGTGATATACCCGCAGCCGCGGTAGGTTCCGGAGCGGTTAGAGAATATCAAACCCACGCATATATAGGAACAAGTAGCTGGCTGGCTAATCATACTTTTGATAGAAGGACGGATATCAGCACTTATATCGGTGGCTTATGTAGTGCAAATCCTGAAATGTATCTATGTATAGCTGAACAGGAAAACGCTGGGTCTTGTCTTGAGTGGGTTAAGAATCAGATGTATAAGAGAGAGATGGTGAAGTATGAGGAAAAAGTGGAAGAAATTTATCAGCTTTTTGATCGGATAGTGGAAGATGTAGAACCAGGTTCGAAAGACTTGATTTTTACCCCGTGGGTGTATGGGGAAAGAGCACCTTTAGACGATCACAGTGTTAGAGGTGGTATTCACAATTTAAGCTTGGAACATACAAGAGCCGAGGTGCTTCGAGCCATTTTCGAAGGAGTAGCGTTCAACATGAAATGGGCTCTAAAATATCTTGAAGACCTAACTCAAAAAGTAGAAAGTATAAACTTCATAGGCGGAGGAGCAAGCTCAAACATATGGTGCCAAATTTTCGCAGACATTCTAAACAGAAGAGTAAAACAAGTCGCACAACCAAGAGAAGCAGGAGTCAGAGGAGCCGCAATGATAGGGGCCGTAGGTTTAGGTTATATTGATAGGTTTGAAGACGTTGAGAGACGAGTAGATATTCAATGCACTTTTGAGCCCGATTCGGAAAACAAAAAGAAATATGAGGAATTATTTGAGGAATTCAAAAACATCTATGAAAATAATAAAGAGATGTACGAAAGATTAAATGAAAGTTCTTCTAAGAAAAACAAAACCTAAAGTTCCATTACTTATACCTTAGACATAATCGGAAAACCGGAGTTTTGGAGAAAAAATATGCAAGTAAATGTGAGAGTTGGGCAACCAGAAAACCCAAGTGGGATCCTTGTTCTTGTGGATGTTTATAAATCCAGTACTTCTATAACAACAGCTTTGGATAACGGTGCAAAATTTATCCTTCCTTTCGGAACGGAAGAAGAAGCCAGAGAAGCTGGAAAGAAGTGGAAAGAAAAAGAAGACATTATTCTCGCAGGAGAAAATATGGGAGTGAAAATAAAAGATTTCGATACCAACATTTCCCCTCAAGAAATGAATAAAGAAACAGTGAAAGACAAAGTCGTAATATACAAATCGGACAATCTGACGAGAATAATTTCCAACATTCAAGATGTCGAAGAAATAATAATCGGCGGACTAATAAACTCCAGAGCCGTCGGAGAATATCTAAAAAACAAACAACCCGAAAAAGTAGAAATAATCGCCTGCGGAACACACAACAAAGCAAAAATTTGCAACTTCCTAAAAATACCATGCGACAATCAAACAGACTTTACCATGGAAGACGTAATCGGAGCCGGAGCAATCACACATTATCTAAAAGATGAAAACCTGTCCGATATGGCCCTGTTTTCCTTACTGGCGTATGAAAATCCGGAATGGAAAGAAAAAATAACTAGAGGATGTATAATCAGAGCTTTACGGGAAGCAGAACTAGAAGAAGATATTCCATACTGCTTTGCAGAAAACAATACCCGAACTATCCCTCAGCTAGAAGGAGATAAAATAGTCCCACTCCATCCAAAATAAGCACTTCGCTCTTATTTTTCAAATTTCTTCATTTATAGCAGAACAGACAGGGGAAATATTTTCCTGAACTTGTTTAAACTGGTCGTACAACTTTTCATATTTTCCAACATTCTCATCTTCAGGAGAAAAAACCTTCTCCGGCTCAAAAACATTCTCAAAATCACTAAAATCATCATAATAGTTGAGTCCGAGAGCCGCTGTTAGAGCAGTTCCTATGCAACCGGCGTAGGATGGATTCGGCATTTTTCTAACTTTTTCGTTTAAAACATCTGCCATAATTTGTAACCATAAATCACTTTTTGCACCGCCGCCTATGGCGTTTATTTCACTTACTCCATATCCCATTCCCACGATTTCTTCTTTAATCCATCTAATATTGTAAGCAACACCTTCCAAAACAGCACGAATCATATCACTCTTCTCGTGACTGAAGCTCAAATTTAGGAAACCGCCTCTAATCATCGGGTCGATAAAAGGACATCTTTCACCAGACATCCAAGGGACAAATAACAAACCATTCGAACCAGGAGGAGCACTCCTTGCTTTTCTATCCATCACTTCAAAAGTACTAATTCCTTCTTTCTCGGCCTTTTCCCTCTCTCTTTGAGAAAGCTCGTTCTTAAACCATTCATAACATGAAGCGCAACTCTCACTCTGCCCTATTAATAAAAATCTTTTAGGATCGGCACTGCAGATAGTTCCTACTCCAGAAAGCTCGAAGTCCAACTCTTCTGTATGTAAAGCTATCCACCCGCTAGAACCTAAATACATATGAGGTTTACCAGTTCGAACAGCTCCACTGCCAATAGCAGCGGCGGTAGGATCCCCCGACCCACAAACAACTGGTATTCCCTCACAAAGTCCAAGCTCTTTCGCTGCTTCTTCAGTTAATTCACCCACCACATCTTGCGGGTCTCTAATTTCAGGAAACTTATCCACAGATATACCTATGCTTTCAAGAACATCCGGCACCCTTCCCCTCTTACTCAAGCTATAGGTCCCTGTAAGAGAAGCTCCCGAAGGATCCGTCACAAAATTATTCGTACATTTATGGATAAGATATCCTTTCACTTCTAGAAATTTGTAAGTATCTTCAAAAACATCCGGTTCATTATTTTTAATCCACATATATTTCGGGATTGGATCCTTAGGAGACAAGGGTGGAATTATATCCTTTTCCAACATATCTTCGATATCATACCTTTCCAAAAACTCATCACTTTCCTCATTAGCTCTAGTATCTAACCAGAGGATAGCCGGTCTCAACGGTTCCCCGTCTTTATCAACCGAAACAGCGCTAAGAAGCATAGCATCAAAGGAAATTCCCGCCACCTCATATTTTTCCATATTCGTCTTAGCCAATAATTCTCGAGTCGTGCTTACGATGGCCTTCCACCAAGTTTCCGGGTCTTGCTCAGCCCAGTCTGGTTTCGGAGACTTTACCTCATATTCTTTATAAGCTGTGGCTATCACTTCTCCTTCTATTGTCACGAGAGCTGCCTTATTACCTGCAGTGCCTAAGTCATGAGAAAGTATTATTTTATTTTCAGCCATTTTTAGTTCACAAATTGTTTAATGTAGGCGGTATTAATGATTTCTTCCCTCGACAAGAGAAATGGTTATTAAAAATCTTATTTTATCTTAACAAATTTCAAAAAAAAATCAAGATATCGATTGAAATTCTAAAATGGAAGATTGTCTAAAAATCTAGCTAAAGTTGGAGGAAGGTGGGAAGGGTGAATTAAAGGGTCTGAAAATATTTCTTCTCTTGTTATTCCATCAATTCTTTTAACATCATTTTCGTCTAGCTTCCAGTCAAAGATTTCCATGTTTTTCTCTTGGTGTTCCTCACAACTAGAACAAGGAATAACTACTATATTCTTCTGTACCTCCCATCTTAATACAACCTGAGCAGGAGTTTTACCATAACTCTTCGCTAAATTCTGAATAATCTCACTCTCGAAAACCTCGGTCCTTGCCAGAGGCATATAAGCAGTCAGAATGATACCATTTTCTTTACAAAAGTCAAGTAATTCTTTACGATAATACCATGGATGAAACTCAACCTGATTAACATTAATAGGAACATCATGTACTTCAATCGCTTCCTCAAGTTGAGAAATGTTAAAGTTACTCACCCCAACATTCCGAACCTTACCCTGTTTTCGAAGATCCTTCATCGCCTCAAGAGACTCCTCCACAGGTATTGACTCTTTGGGCCAATGTATCAAGAAAAGGTCAAGATAAGACGTGTCCAGCCTGTTTAGTGTGGAGTTACAAGCTTCTAAAACATCTTCATAATGAAGATTGGTAGGCCAGACTTTTGAGGTTATGAAAAGTTTGGATCTGTCATATTGGCTGATTGCTTCTCCGACAATTTCTTCATTATCGTACATTTCGGCTGTGTCTATGTGGTTGTAACCCATTTCTAGTGCGTTTTTTATTGCTTCTAGACCTTCGTCTCCCTTCAATCGATATGTTCCCATACCTAGTTGAGGGATTTCATCCCCAGTTTTCATTTCTAAGGTTGGAATTTTCTGAGTCATTTTTCTTCCTTTTTAAAAATTTTATTTTCGGTTAATATTTTTTTCTTATTTTCATAATTTCTTCAAAACACTTTTTTAAACCTTTATAAAGAATGAAATAGGGGTGAACCAACATGCCCACGAAAAAAGAACTGCTAGAAGAAAAAACGGTAGACGATTTAAAACAAATGGCGAGAGATAAAGACCTTTCAGGATACTCAAACATGGTAAAAGGCGAACTGATAGACCTGATCAATGAAAACTATCTGAAAAGAGAAATCAAAGAATGGCCTGATCTCGAAGAAGAAGAGGAAGAAACGGAAGAGGAGACTGTTGAAGAAGAGCCTGCCGAAGAAGTCGACACAGGTATCAAAGAAGTAGAAACTGAGGAAGTGGAAACCGAAGACATCGAACCCTCGGGAATGGTAGATGTGGAAAAAGACATCGGGAAAGTTCCCGAACCTTCACCAGAAGCACAACCTGAAGAAGAAGTGGAAACTTTCAAAAACATAGTAACTGGCGTAATAATAGGCGTCGTCATACTGATAATAATAGTCGTCCTATACTTCCAACCATGGGCTTAGAACCTCCATAACCGCAAGGAATGGAAGCCCTAATCTCGCAGTTAGACTTGAGCCTCTCCCAATCAAATTTTCTTTTTTAATCACCACTATGAGAATGAAGAACCATAGCCCTAAACAAGTCAAAAAATATCTTAATCCCACTTGCAATTGTAGTGCCACCAGCTTTAGAATATTCAGTAAAAATCCCCTTAATATTCACCGTCCGACAACTCAAATTCTTCCTCCCCACCTGCATAATAATCTCAGAAGAAACAGAATAAGAATCACTCCAAATCTCAACCTCCTCCAAAGCACGACGGCTGAAAGCCCGAAAACCAGACTGAGAATCAGTAAAAGGCCCGCCGAAAAAATGAGTTATTATATCCAAAGCCGTATTACCGAATCTCTTATTGAGAGGCATTTGTAATCTTCTTCTAACACCTACCGCAAAATCAGCACTATCAAGGGCTTTAACCAACTTATCTATCTCCTTCGGGTCATGTTGTCCATCCGCATCAAAAGTAATAGCTATATCAGCATCTCGATCTCTGGCTGCTCTTAGTCCGGTTCTTAGAGAAGCTCCTAACCCGGAGTTTTCTTTATGTCGAATTACTTCTGCTCCTTTGGATCTTGCAATCTCTGCAGTGCTATCTTCCGATCCATCATCAACCACGATTATCTGGTCATATCCTTCTCTTTTCAAACCTTCCAGAACGTGGCCTATCATTTCCTCTTCTTCATAAGCTGGAACTACTATCCATATTTCCTTGGACATCGATGTAAAATGTGAATCGATTTTCATAAATCCTACTACTGTCTAGGATATATATACCATAAATGGTAAAATCAAGCCAACATGTCTGAAGTACTTGTAACAGGAGGAGCAGGATTCATAGGTTCAAACCTAGTAGAAGCCTTAGTTGAAAAAGGAAATGATGTAACTGTAGTGGATAATTTATCCACAGGGACAGAAAAAAATCTGGAAAAAGTTGAAGACAAAATCAAACTGATCGAAGCTCCATGTTCGGAAATATCAGAATTGGACTTAGAAGAACCTGAAATCATTTACCATATCGGAATACCTTCTAGTTCACCAATGTATCGAGAAGACCCTCTGTTAGTAGGTAGTGCTATAAACGAATTCATCAAAATTATGGAACTTTCAAAAAAGACTGACGCCAAAGTCGTATACGCATCAAGTTCAAGCATGTACAATCGGCGAGAACCCCCACATCAAGAAGACATGGAAGTAGACGCATTCGATTATTATACCGAAGCAAGATTAACCATGGAGAGACTTGCGAAAGTTTACAAAGAATTACACGATGTAGATTCTGTAGGGATGAGATTTTTTTCCGTTTACGGACCTCATGAAAAAGCAAAAGGAAAATACGCCAACATAATCAGTCAATTCTTTTGGAAAATAAAAGACGGAGAGACTCCAGTTATTTACGGAGATGGAAAACAGACTCGAGACTTTACCCATGTAAGCGATATAGTGAAAGCTCTTCTAAAAGCCGGAGAAAAAGACCTAGACTATGAAATAATAAACGTGGGTACCGGAGAAGAAACAACGTTTAATGAAGTTGTGAAACTTCTCAACGAAAAACTCGGTAAATCTATCGAACCAGAATATGTAGAGAACCCGATAGAAAACTATGTAGACAGAACTCTAGCCGATATTTCTAAAGCAAAAAAACTTCTAGACTATGAACCAAGCGTTACTCTCGAGGAAGGCGTTGAAAAGATGATTGAAAGAGAAAACTGAAAAGTTCCTATTAATCCCCTGACAAAACAATATTCTATTTGAAAGAAGAACCTAGATTAGGATAGAAATATGTATATTAAGAATACCAGAAAAATTTATCATTTTACGTTTTCCAGGGGTTCACTCCAGCTTTCGTAAACTGCTTCTATATTTTCCGCCGGATTTTCTTTCCCCCATTCACATTGAGCGATGACGCCACCTTTACCATCATCCAAAGCTCGTCTCACTCTAAAAACTGCCTCCTTAATTTCCTCCGGATTTCCATATGGTAATAATCTTTGTCTGTCTATTTCACCCCAAAAAGTAACTTCCCCTTTGTGCTTTTCCGCCAGCTCTTCAATATCCATAATAAAAAGTTGAGAATTTATCGCATCAAACCCCACTTCGATTAAATCACTATATATATCCTCTATGAAACCATCAGAATGATAAAAAACATATTTATCATGCTTGTGAGCAAGTTCACAATACTCCTTGTATAATGGCTTAAACAGTTCCCTCCACAAATCAGGAGAGATTAATAGATTATTCTGACTCCCCCAATCGTCCAAAACGAATATCGCATCAATCTTTGTATCCAGCCACATCTTTATATGCTCCAAATTATATTCATGAACCTTATCTCTAAGCTCTATAACTTTTTCTTTGTTTCTCACCAAGTCTTTGTATAGATTTTCCGTTCCTCTAATAAACTGCATTCTTTCAAAAGGTCGAGAACAATCATGCGAAATCATAAATTTATCGCTCTTTTCACACTGCTCATCAACAGTACTCAAATCAGTATTTTCTAGAAACTCCCACGGAGGATTGAAATCATCGAGCTTATCAAGGTCATCAAGAACAGGCTCCTTCACCTCGCCCAAAACACCGTCTTCCCCAACATGCCAAATACTCCCCCACTCATCAATATATCTACCCTTAGTAGAATTTATTAAAAAATAAACAGTGTAAGCCGGAAGATCTGAATTCTTTTGCTGGGTGGTTCTCCCCGCTTTAATTTCTGGAGCCTTTATATCCATTGGGTATTTTTCTTTTAATTTCTTCAACTCTTCCCCCTGAAACATCTCAACGGCTGGTAACCACCAAATATCCCTAGGCACCCGATCAGGACTGTTAAACTCTAAAGCATCTATAACTCTTTCTCTACTAGTTGTCATATTCCTCATTTTAAAATAGATAATGCTGAATAAAATCCTTTGCTTATCGAAAAAGTAAGTATCTTGAGAAGGCGAAAAAGGTCCATAGATTTTTACCGATACCCAATCAAACTCTAAATAACTAGATTTGCTGATTCAAATGAAAATAGATTCCGAACCTAACTTTGAAAGATTAGAAAAGGTGCTGACAAGAGAGGAGAAACCGGATAGAATTCCTTTTTATGAACATGGAAATGAAATAGAAGAAAAAGTCCTTGACTATCTTGATGTAGATCTTATCCCTTACGAAGAGGATATGTCAAAAAAAGAAAGAGCACGCGCAGAACTCAAAAATCATGTCAAACACCAAAAACTTCTAGGGTACGACTATGCAGATATAGCGGCTATAGGTGCTTATTTTCCAGGATCATTAGATCAAGGGAAAGCAGGAGTAACTCTCTCAACAGGATCTCAAGCACTGACAGCACAAACACAAGAAGGGGAGCGAGTATTTCAACACTCATCCAAAAATATAATCGGGGATAGAGAAGACTTTAAGGAATATCCTTGGCCGAGTGTAGATGATTTAGATTTTTCTCCATATAAGTGGGGTGAGGAACTTCTCCCCGAAGGTATGAAAGGAATTACTGTTGCTCCAGGAGGGATTTTTGAGCATTTGATGTGGTTGGTTGGTTTCAAAAAGATGAGTTATATGATTAAGGATAATGCAGATTTGATTAAAGATATTGTTGATAAGATTGGAGAAATCCTTGCTGATTATCTCGAAAAGGCAGCATCATTCGATATTATTGGAGCGGTAGCGATGGGGGATGATCTAGGATTTAAATCAGGTACTTTGATCTCTCCTGAATCTTTAAGAGAGTACATATTTCCTTGGCATGACGAAATTGTTAGTAGAATTCACGAGCATGGTAAACCTGCGATTTTGCATTCTTGTGGTAACCTAAGAGACGTAAGAGAAGATATTATTGAAAGCGGTTGGGATGCAAAACACTCCTACCAAGATGTTATAGAACCAATCTGGGAAGCCAAAAAAGCATACGGGGAAAAAGTAACAGTTGTCGGAGGTTTCGACATGGATAAAATATCTCGAATGAATACTGATGAAGTCGTAAAACACACTCGCAAATTAATAGATAAAACTGCAAAAGATGGATTTTACGCATTAGGCACTGGAAATTCTGTTACGGATTATGTCCCGGTAGAAAACTATTTGGCCATGATAGAAGAAGGATTTGAATACGGCAAGTTATAGATTTCTTAAAAAAATATACTCTATCCAACTTGGTTCTCATTATATTCTCTAACCATTTCAGAAACTAACTCCACACGCTCTATCTCAGAATCAGGTGGTAATTCATCAGATATCCCAAGAACTAAATTTGGTGTAAACGTTTCAAGAATCTTCTTAACCGACTCTTCAAGCTTTTTAACATCCACACTAGGCAAAAAATAAGTAGCCGGTATACCATCTACTAAAACCATCTCATCACCAAGAGCCTTATGAATTTCCTCAATTGAAACATCACCCTGAGGTTCAGGAGTCAAAGCCTCAAGACCATTCATCCCTGTCTCTTTAGCGAATTGGAGAATTCCCTTTAGAGTTCCATCCCAATGAGAATAAACATATTTCCCAGCATCACGCAATTTCGGAGCAAATCTTTGATAATAAGGTAAAAGATATTCCTGAAATAAATCAGGACCAATCATCCGGCCATCTAAATTATCCCCAAAACAAATAATATTTACCGGACTTTCACTCAACATCTCTATCTCCTGCTCCTTAGCATCCTCCGCAGTCTCCAAAAAGTTTTCCACTTTTTCTGGATTCTTCCTCAAATTTAGAATAGTTTTTTCATAACCCCAGAGAAATAATTGAAGTTCTTGAAAAGGAGCTCTACTGGAAATGGCAGCTACTTGTGCTCTAGAACCTATTCTTTCATTTACTTTTTTCCATTCTTTTTTATTGAAATTCCACTCTTGCTCTTCCAAAATGTAGGACATAATCTCTAAATCATCAATGTCTTGAATCGGATATTCATGAACCCTTGCAACTATAGAAGTATCAGGATGTTTCCAGGTTCGTTTTAAATCGCCTTTCGGGGTTTTCCATTCCTCAATTATAAAATCATCTTCTTTTCTAATGTCGCCTTCAACATTGGGTCCCGAATCCACCGTTATTACCGGAGGAGAATACTGCGGACAATATCCTCCCCACCCCTCATCCCCTCTCAAATCTTCCGGAGAAGGATATGGATAAACATAAGGTCTAGGAGAAGCGTCTAATTCATCATAAACCTCTACAAGACTCATCCCCCCAAATCTATCGGGAAGAGATCCGTTATTCTTATTTACGTCATACCAATTTTCTATTCTCGGTTGCCAAACTACTTGACTAGGTTCTTCTCCTTTGAATACGGATAGAATCAATTCTTTTCTGGTAGGCAAACAATCATCCTCTTCGTATAAACAAAAGGTTTAATTCATCAACTTCTTCAATTTATCCACAGCAGAAAATGGAGACTCTCCATAAACATCAGCACCAATCTCGTCAGCAAAATCCTGAGTTACTGGAGCACCACCAATGGCCACTTTAACTTTATCTCGTAACCCGGCTTTTTTCAATTCTTCAATAACATTTCGTTGTTCTTCCATAGTTGTCGTTAGCAATGCTGATAGACCAACCACGTGCGGTTCAAATTC
>CAZSNS010000039.1:0-18298 GCA_964608515.1 Hadarchaeota archaeon (SeqCode) | reverse complement strand
CTTTGACTCGGTTGTTCATGAAGGTTGAAAATGTAAAGGATTCGTTTGATCATGTGTCTTGGAAGGGAGCTAATACTAGAATTGAGGGAAGTGAGTTGAGTGTTGAAGAGTTTGATTTGTTTGTGGATAATATTCGTGAGGATGATTTACCTGTTGATACTCCTCTAGATAACTTGAGTGTTGAAAATATTGAGTTTGCAGTGGATGATTTCGAGACTTATCTAAACAAATTCGACCTTGGATTTGGCCCGTTGGAGGTTAGGGGTCTTGATAATGTTTCGGGTATTGTTGATAATGTTAAGACTTCGTTTGATCATTTCAAACTTAGTGATTTTGGTGTGAGGTTTGATAGTTCTGATGTGGCGTTGGATAATTTGTATGCTTCTATAGATAGGTTAGGTAAGGAAAATATTGAGAATTTGGTTGGGATGGAAATTCCGTTTATTGATGAGTTTTGGATGGAGAATATTTACGCTCATATTTGGACTGATAATTCTGCGCGTGAAAATGCGTTGAGAGCTTACTTGGATAATTTCAGGCTTAATTCTGGTAATATCGTCGTAGAGAACGTAGGTTCTATTGATGTCGCGGTAGAGAACTTAATGGAGAATATGTCCTTAGGTTGGGGGAGAAGTGGTCTCACCCTGGATCGGCTGGGACTTGGACAGGACCGTATGCACGCTTTCTTAAAATCGTTATATCTGGACAATTTGGAAAACTTCTTCCCTAACCTCAAGGATTCTCCATGGCTTGATGAGTTCGCGTTAGAAAATGTTTCGCTTGACACTGAAGGTTTCTCTTACGAGTTAGAAGATTTCGCGCTTAGAGGGGATAATGTCGAAATAGAAAATATCGGTCTTTCGGCCGCCAGTTCGATTATTGATAATGCCGGTTGGGATAATAGTAACATGGGTCTTGATAATTTCTCGGTATTTAATGAGTATTTCCATGTTTCTACTGGCACCATAACGGATAATGAATTGCCTCTTGAGAACTTTATAGATAATCTCGTGTTAGATGATCAGAATCTTACCTCAGAGGACTTCAATTTGAATTTGGAGAACTTTACCACACGGTCTGAAAACGTCTTGATTGAAAATGCTGATCCGATGGCCATAGCCATGGCTGGAATTGGTAAGTTTAGATGGGATGAGTTAGGTTTCAGTTGGGGGAGATTGGCCGCGTCCCATGATAGGTTGCATGTGTTGTCTGAGAGGTTTGATTTGGAGGAGTTGGGTGAATTCTTAGAGGATGTTAGACTTCCGATTCCTGTTTATGAGAACGAGTGGATTGGCACTGATTTGCGTGCCTTGTTGAAAGTTGTTGATTTGTCGCTTGATAATATGGTTTCAGAGGATCTTGTAATGAACTCTGAGGATATGGGTATAGACTTGCATAACTTGGATATAACGCTGAAAGATGTTGCCGAAAACATTTCTGTTAATCTTGGCGAAATGGATTTGGATTGGGAAGATTACGAACTTAAGCAAGGACACTTCCACGCGCTCTCTGAGAACTTGGGTGTAATATGGGATGATACAGGATTCTCATGGGAAGACATGTCTCTGGATGATTTGAAATTGGACTTGGGAGGGCAAAGTGTAGATGATTTGGGTGTAACATGGGATAGGTTAGGATTTGGAAAAGTATCTGCTGAATCTGATCGTTTGCATGTTTCTGCTGAAGGTGTTTTCGAGTCTTCTTCATCTGATTCGGGTGGAGGGTCTGGAATGTCGGTTCCGTCTGGTTTGGAGAATCAGGTATTGAGTTCCGATGAAGCTTTCCTAAATGTTGATAGTTTGTCCACAGCTGACATTGGTTCGGAAGATTTGATCTTTACCATGGATAATATGAGGTCTGTTGCGGATTCTCTCGTTATAGCTCCGAGAGACGGTTCTGATGATAAAGTAACCTTAGGGTGGGATGGTCAAACTATTAGTCTTAAAGAAGCTACTTTAAACGTTGAAAACACGGCGAAATACTTCGACTTAGAATTAGATGAACTTACAGTTAGTATTTCCAATCCGGAACTAGCTATAGGACAATTATTGAATACGAGTCAAACAGATAATGGAGCCACATCTAGAGGGCTTCCAGGAACTTTGGAAAATCTGAGTTCTTCTGAGATAGCTTTGAATTTATCAGGAGTTGCAATTGCTACTGATGAGTTTGCTGTCAAACCTGATGATGTTATGGTTAACGATGCTAATTTGAACGTGGGTAGTCTTGATTTGGTTTCTTCAGGATTATCTGCGAGGTCTGATGATATGTTTGGAATTGCTGAAAATACTCCGATTTCTATAAATATGGATGGGCAAACTTTGAGCGTTAAGAACTTCAATATTGAAGACCTTTATCTGAGAAACAACAATATAAGCATGCAGCTTGGCTTGGGAAGTCAAGAGATGACACTGCAGAGTCCTTCCGTGTCTTCCGAGACAAGCTTTGGCGAGTTTTTATTCAGTTCTGATAATATTAGACAAGATTTGGAGAACTTCTCCTTATCGATGGATAACTTCGCACCGAACAAGCCCTCTTTGGAAAAATTGTCGACTGGTTTCGACCGGTTCAGTTTGGGAATGGGCGCTCCCGCACTTTCGTTAGAAGTTCCTTCAATGAGTAAAGTAACTCTTTCCTTTGGAGACCAAGAATTTGAAGTCAATAACTTCTCAATTCCTGAACTATCACTAGAGAACAAGACTCTAACCACAAGTATTCACATAAAAGATCAATCTCTCACTTTAGAAGGCATGAATCTCGATCATCAAGTAGTACCGATGCAAGGCGTTATTTTAGAAGGACAAACTTTGACTTGGGAACCACCCGGATCTATGAGTGGACTAGGATTCGGGGATATAAACTTACAATATGGTGATATGAGCCAGGCTTTGGAGAACTTCACTGTACATCTTAACAACATGTCAATGAACGAGCCAAGCTTAGATAATGTAACTATAGACTTTGGGGATCTAAACTTCGCTCTCAAAGATCCAGTATTGACCACGAAAGTTCCAGTATATGGCGAAGCTAAATTCGATGTTAAAGAATTGGGTCTTAAAGGAACTTCAATTCAATTAGAAAACTTCTCATTAGAAAATCTCGGCCCAGAACATGACATGATGGACAGATTTAACTTCAACAAAATTGCTCTAAATCAAGAAACTCCAATGCTAGGTGAGGTAACGGTCAGCTCTACCGGAATATCTGGCACAATGGAAGCTCCCGTTCTCAAAGAACCAACTGTACAAGTTTATAATTCTGGAGTAGGAGGATTTGAAATAGGTCTAAAGGAGCTTGACCTTGGAAATCCAAAAGCTGGTGACATGATGGTGGAAAAAGCCTCCGTTTCACTAGACGTACCGGGCGTCGGTACAGTAACTTGGAAGTTAGGAAATATAGTAGACTTATTCGGATCTCTCATGGGTGCAACCGGTATCACCCTATTCGGAGCTGGAACATTTTTCCTACGCAGAAAAAAAGAAAAATATGAAAAATAGACAAACTTTTAGGTAACATCACAAAATACTAAGTTATTGAAACGCACGGATGAGAAAATGACGGAAGGAAAAAATGCACTAGTAACAGGCGCTTGCGGCGCAATAGGAACTAACTTAGTATTACTTTTGCTTGATAAAGGATACTCTGTAAGAGCAACTGATTTAGAAGAAACAACTTCTTGCACTGCTAAGCAAAATAAAGAATATATTCAAAAATCAGGAGCAGAGTTCCAATCATCAGACCTAACAAAACCAGAAACTCTTGAAGATGTAGTAAAAGATGTAGATATAATATTTCACACCGCCTCGCTTTTTAACTACTATTCTCCTATCGATGCCATGAGAAAGGTGAACGTAGAAGGAACTAGAAATTTATGTGACGCAGTTATAGAACATAATCCCGATCTAGAAAGATTCATGCATTGGAGCACCGGCGAAATTTATGGATTTAACATGATGGACGAAGAAGACTTACCCTCAAACGGAGCTCTAAAAGAAGGAGCTTCTAAAACCCCAGGAGAATCTCCATACGCTCAAACAAAATGGGAACAAGAACAAGTCGTATGGGAATATAACGAAGAATACGACCTGCCGGCAATATCACTACGATTAGCTTCTGTATATGGTCCAGGAACCTTAGTTGAAACACTATTTTGTTACCTAATTACCAGGGGAATAGTCAATATTTTCCCCAGAAATTTTAGTTTTAGATGGCCTCTTGTTCACGTTGAAGATACCTTATGGTCGGCTTTGCATTTAGCTGAGAATGGGGAAGTGGGAGAAGCTTACAATATTAGTGATGATCAGAATTATACGATTTCTGATGTTTTTTATGCTATTGCGAATGAGACGGACAATGAGTTGTATAGTGTACCTACTGTTTTTGGAGCATCTACTATAATGTCTCTTATCAAGCCTTTTCTTCCTTTGTTGAAGCCTCCGATTAGTTCTATTATTGATGGGATTAAGAGTCAAGGGATTAAGCCTATGATGGGCAAGAGTACGGTGGAAGGTTATATTGAAGTTTTGCAAGATATTGATGATTTTGCTGAGGATTTTTATTATTCTAATCAAAAATTGAGAGATACTGGGTATGAGCCTAGGTATCCGGATTATCGCGATAGCGTACGTGAAACTTATAAATGGTATAGGGAGATTGGGTATATCTAATGTTTTGGATTGATCCGTTATTGTTGATATTTGCCGGCATAATCGTAGCCGTTTTGGGTAAGCATTTCTTTTATGAGGGTGAGATGGAGCAATTATGGATTGTTGGAGCTTCTATTTTTGTGGTAGTGATATTTTTGTTCGTTTCGATTGGAATGTTTTCTAACTTTCCGCTAGTTGAACAGTATGCTCAACCGGTTTTTGATATGGTTGAAGGGGAAGGAGCTACAGGAACTAGTTTCATGATTAATGGAGGATTGTTTGACGTAGTTGGAAAAACTGCGACACCGGGTGATTTATCTCCCGGTTGGATGTTTTCCTGTGTGTTCATGTTTGCGACATATCCTGGGTTCATGTGGGTAGGAGTTATTCTAGGAAGGATTATATTTGGCAGAAAGCCGGAACATAAAGGTCTGATCGGGATAGAAAAAGCTTTGGATAGGGAAAATTATAGCTTGGAAGAATCACCACCGTTTATTCGTGGCAAAGAGATTGAAATTGAGGAAGAAAAATAACCTTTTACAATATTTCGAAATAGTTTTTAGCTATTTAGAGAGTTAATTATTAGTTATTTTCGAAGAATGTTTTATGGAGGTGAGAAAAATGGCTCGTATCGAATTGAAAAATTTTGAAATGATTTCGGTAACTATTATCTCTGCGGTATTGGGAGCTATTTGGGGTTTGATAATTGGAGGAGTTGTAGCAATTCTTGGAGGAGTTCAAATAAGTGGTTTTTTACCCCTTGAGGCTGGTCTTCTAGCAACTGGTATATTGGTTCTTGTATTTACCGTGCTAGGTCTTTTGATTGGAGTTGTTTCTGCGTTTTTGTACAATATTGTTGCCATGTTTCTGGGCGGTGTGGAAATAGAGGTAGAGATCAGGGAGTAGGATTAAGAAATATTTTAGTTGTTAGGAGCTTTTCTTAGGTAGCAATATTTTTAGAGGTTTTTATGGTTTGAAATTATAGTTTAGTAAAATTTTGCCGAAAAAGATTTTAATAACCTTCAATAAGACAAAGTCATAATAATAAATTGGATTACGGAGTAGAGAAAATTGTCGAAGAAAGCACTTGTGACCGGCGCTTGTGGATTTACTGGTTCTAATATGTTAGAGTATCTTAACGAAAAAGGATGGGATATCGTCGCCACAGACTTGGAAGGTTCTCAAAGAAACGTTTACTATAGCGAAGAAGGCGATGCAACCCCCGTGTTTTTCGAGGATATAATAGAGAAAGTTAATGCAGAATTTATTCCGGCAGACCTTACTGACAAAGAAACTCTCGAACCACTATTCGAGCAAGATTACGATGTCATATTCCATATTGCCTCACTTTACGACTATTTCGCAGAATGGGACGAACTTTACAAAGTAAACGTGGAAGGTGGGAGAAATATAGCCGAATTGGCAATAGAAAATGATGTCCCTCACTTCGTTCACTGGAGTACCGAAGGCGTACTAGGCGATGCAGGATTTGACGAACCCAAATGTGAAGATGCGGATTATCATGCTCATAACCGTTACTGTCGATCTAAAGTTGAACAAGAAGAGATGCTTTGGGAACTTCACGAAGAAGAAGGCCTACCCTTAACCATTATTAGACCTGGTCCGATTTATGGTCCGAGGCACGAATATGGAGTCTATCATATTTTACTTGTAATTAGGAAATATGGTAAGGGTTTGATTCCTAGGATTTATCCACGGGATAAACAGTTGGTTTTTCCGAGTGTTCATGTGAGAGATTTAGTTAGGTCCGCTGTTTTTCTTAATGAGAACAAGGAAGAATCTATCGGGGAAGCTTATAATGTTCTTAGCGATCCTATTAAGCAGGATGAGTTGATGGAATTTTTGGCTAAGAGTTTAGGTGTGGAAAAGCTAGCTAGAGTCCCAGTTCCATTCTTCGTTTTTAAAGGTTTAGCTTGGTTTACTCGAAAACTAGCTGAAAGGATAGAGAAAAAAGCGAGAGAAAAAGGAGTTAGGCCTAAAATTGATGCGTCGATGACTCAGTATTTGACTGGAAATATGTGGTTTTCTAATCAGAAGATTAAGGACTTGGGGTTTGAGTTTGTTTACCAAGATCCTCGTAGAGGATTGTGGGATTACATAACATGGTGTAAAGAGAGAGGCATGATTTGAATGGAGATAAGTATTATAGATGTCCCCCTTATGGTTATATTGGGAATAATATCCGCTTATGTGTATAAGAATTTTTTAAGGGAGAGAAATCCTGATTGGCACATTTTCTTAGCCATGATTTTCGTAGGAATTTTTTGGCTTAACTCTCTTATAACATACCTAGGTTTTATAGACCCGTGGTATCTCGCTCCATGTACAGTCAATATTAATAGGTGGATAGCCTTGTTTTACGTTCTCTCTTACCCTATGTGGTTAGGGTGGGGGATGGAGCGAATGTTCGAATTGATAGGGCGGAGTCCGAAAGAGGGCGGATTCTTGTGGACTTTAAAAATGGGAAAAGATAGCGAGACTTTCGACCCTCCTTGGGAACACGGTAAGAGGGAGAACCTAAATAAACCCTCTGATGAAAAAGAATCATGATTAGATGGAACGGGAAGTAGTTATAGTAGGTGGTGGTGTCGGTGGATTGGCAACAGCCGCGTTATTAGCGGAAGACGGTTTAGATGTTCTATTACTCGAAAGAAGACAAAGATTAGGAGGAAGAGCTGCAAGCTTCCAACATAAGCCAGGATACATCGTCGACTGGGGAATTCACATGTGTCGATACGGTCAAGACGGAGAAGCAGCAGAAACACTTCGAAGACTCGGTGTAGAATTAGACTTCAAATCCCCAGCTTCAAAATACCATATTTATGAAAACGGGAAACTAAAAACCACTCTAGGCAAAGGAAAAGACCTACTCTCTTTATCATCAATAGGCACGATGTTAAAATTTTTACTAAAAATCGGTGACGATGTAGAAGACCTATTAGATACTCCAGTAAATAAATGGATATCTGAAAACACTCAAAATAAAGAACTAGAAAAATTCTTTTGGATGCTATCAACCAGCCTGCTAATATCCCCACACGATAAGTACGATGCATCTTTCGGTGAAATGATTAGAACATTAAGAGGAATGATAAGAGCGGGAGAAGGCGGAGCTTATCCAGAAGGGGGTTGGAAAACAATAATAGATAATCTTAAAGAGTTTGCCGAAGAACAAGGAGCAGAGATTAGAACAGAAACCGAAGTAGATAGGGTGATAGTAGAAAATGAGACCGTCCAAGGGGTAAAAATCGGGGAAGAAACAATAAAAGCAGAAAATGTAGTCCTAGGAATTAGACACCAGAAAATAGAACAGTTAATAGACCCCGATCATCTAACAGAAGATTATCTTGAAAAATCTAAAAAATTAACACCTACAGCAGGAATTTCATTTGATATAGGAACCTCAAAAAAAGTAACAGATCTGAACGGCTTGATTTTATCTACAGAACTACCCTTGTTAGGAATGATTACATCAAATATCGATCCAAGCATCTCCCCTCCAGGAAAACAATTAATGACTTTTTTATTTGTACACACCCCTGAGGAAATGAAAGACAAGAAATTTGCTAAACAAAAAATAGAAGAATATCGAGAAGTAATTCATCAAATCATTCCTGATTTAGAAGGGAACAAAGAATGGGAACGAGTATTAAGAATGAAATGCGTCGATGGCACAGCCCTCACGACCGACCAACATTATAAAAAAAGACCCGAAGTGGAAACCCCCATAGAGAATCTTTATTTCGCAAGTGATACTTGCGGAGTTCCCGGTGGCGGTGGAGATATTTCTTTCCGTGCAGCAAGAAAGTGTGCCGATTTAATCTATTGAATTCTAAAAAAACGCTATTGGAACTAATTGACGGTTTTCTTCTTTAACATTACAAATTTGTAGGTAAGGCCTAATCCAGTTAGGAGAATCACACCAAAAACCAGAAGATTCAGAGGTTCTCCTAAAAGACCTCTCACTTTTCTAAGAATACTCAAGTGTGTCCATTGAAAACCTGTCCAAACCTGCCGGATCATGGAAATAGTAATGTTTTTCGGCTCGTAAGGTTGACCTATAGTACTGGTGCTAATTTTGTTATTATCAAATTTGATAATTCTAAAAGTAGGGGGGTTCTCAGAATGAATATAATTGACCCCCTCATACTTGAAAGAATTGTTATCGTGAATATGTCCACCCAAGATTCCGACCACATCTCGACTTTTCACTATGTTTAGGAATTTTTTCCTATTTGAGGATATACAATTAGAACTCTTCAAATTCTCATTTGAAAAAACCGGATGGTGCATTGCAATGAAAATATTTTTCTCGTCTTCCAAATCTTTCTCTAACCAATTTATTTGAGAATTGCTCAAACCGGAACCCTGAACACCAAACCCATGAGTCATCACATCATGACCAGAATCGAGAACGACGAAATGAGCCGGTCCGTAATCAAAACTAAAATCACCTAAAGACGGTCCAAACTCAAATGAAAAGTTATCGGACAAATTCTCAGGAACAGGAGTCAAATGTTCATAGTAATAGTTCAAACCCTTCCAAT
Organism: Hadarchaeota archaeon (SeqCode); assembly: GCA_964608515.1. GTDB lineage: Archaea > Hadarchaeota > Hadarchaeia > Hadarchaeales > JAGGTB01 > CAYLJV01. The sequence continues at coordinate 9,084 of CAZSNS010000039.1, read as the reverse complement.
TTTCAGGTTTCCAAGCAGGGACAGGAAAGACAGGCCAAACAACATTTGGTAAATTTTTCCTATAGTCGTGGTTTCCAACTGTTGCGAAAGCTGGAGGTTGAATTTTTTTGTAGATTTTATTGAATTCTTTCCAATTAGGGTCTCTTGACCAGTCTACTAAATCTCCAGTTATGATCACAAAATCAATATTTCGAGAATTAACCTCCTCAACAGTATTTCTAAACCTATCAACACTATCTTCTCTATCCACAGTTACGTGTGTGTCCGTGATATGTACGAATTTTACAGAAGAATTTTCTATTCCAGATATATTCGAAGATATACTGCTCTGAGTTTTATTAGCACTAATGGTGCCGGCCTGAATCGAAAAATCATCTCTTACGCGCGGTTTATTCTGGGAGTTTATTATCGTGAAAGCACCACTAATTGTCAGAATTACAAGAACGGTCAATCCGAGATGAGTTTTATACTTAGATATAGATGAAAGTAAACTGCTCATTTTTTCCCTTTTTGTTAATTACTCTGTCAAGATGGCAATAATAAGATAAGCAAAAGGTTCAATCGAACTCGAATTTTAAACCTCCGATCTTATCCGCAAAAAAGTTGTACAAAACAGCAATTATTCCTCCACCTATAAAACCGATAATTCCACCTATACCTGCCCCTCCCAAAATACCGGAAATTCCCACCACTCCTGGCGAATATTTACCTATAGGGAGGCCGGCTGTAAGTACGACTGTTCCGTAGATTGATCCTAGGATAAGTCCGAAAATTATGCCGAATAAGCCACTGATTAGAGTGACTGATTTTACATTTAATCTTTTTAGCTCTTTTTCTTCCATAGTCTACCCTTTGTTTGTAACATTTGAAATTTTTTGGGAGGGGTTATAGGAGTTTCCATATTCATTTGTTGTATATATAACAACCGACCTGGCGGTCAGAATCATAAATGTTCTAATAACCACTTTTGTTAAGCATAAAAAAGATAATGTTTTAGGGAGAAAAGATGGACAAGTCCGGTTTTTTAGCAATAAAAGAAGCATTAGAGGAGAACGATTTGCCTATCAATGAAGAGACTATCAAAGCTTTCTTGGTCGGGGAGATGGAGCTTATATGTTCAAATGTTGAAGCCAAAATGACTGGGAAAAATACTCCAGAGGAAATTCTCCAAATGAATATCAACCGTTTCAAACAACAGGGTGGGAATCCGAAAGGGGATAATCAAACTAATTATGAACTCGAATTGGAAGGGTTAGATAAGTTCTTGTCAGAAATTCAGGAAGATTAGAGATAAGCTTTGAAAATAAATGGGAAAAAGAAAGGATTAGAATAACTAATCAGCTCCCTAAATAACTGGTCAAAGTTTTTAACTGATTTAGATTATTTATTTTGCGATAAATTTTTTTGTGAGTAATAAAGATAGTGCAAAGGCTTGAATCATGCAACTTTATGAAGGGGAAGAGCTTCGGAATTTAGGATTAGCTCCTGATATGGCTGCTGAGAAGTATGGGGATAGAACTTCTCTTCTTTTCAAAGACGAAGAAATTTCTTTTATCCAGTTAAATAGACGCACTAGTAAGCTCGCTGATAGTTTATCTGAGGAAGGACTAGATTTAGATGATAGAGTCGGCCTTTACATTCCAAATTCTTTACAATTCGTAGAGTCTTTCTTCGCAATAATTAAAGCTGGAGGTGTACCAGTTCCGCTCAATCTTCGAATGCCTCCAAGAACTCTTTCTTATATTTTAAATGATTCAGATGTGGATATACTAATTTCTTCACACTTTGAAACAGACACTTCCAGCCCTAGCGAGGCTAAAGATCTTACTAAAGAAGCAGATATAGAAAAATTAATCCTCCCTAATGAGGACGATAATGAGATTATTGACTATGACCAGCTTATCGAGGAAGGAAACTCCACATATGGTCATATTAACCAAGATTATGAGGATATAGCTGTTCAAATGTACACCAGTGGGACGACAGGAAAGCCGAAAGGAGTTCTTCTGAGTCATAAAAACGTTTTATCAGCTATCGAAGGTACTGGGACTGCGATGTTAGTGGACTCCTCCTCCAGAATGCATCTGCCAGTCCCATTGTATCATGTTTATGCTCTGACTTCCTTACTTTGCACCCTCTGTTATGGGGGTAGTTCATACTTGCAATTTGAAGTAGATCCAGGACTAATGATGGAAAATATAGAGAATTATAAATGCACCGGTTTCATAGGAGTCCCGGCGATTTTTCGCATGGCTTTTCTCGTCCATCAGCAAGAACCTGAAAATTATGATTTAAGCGGTCTAAACCAGGTTATTTGTGGCGGAGCACCGTTGGATGAAACAACTAGAAAAAATATAGAAGAGTCTTGGAAAGTAAGATTCCAAGAAGGGTGGGGAATGACGGAAAACGTCACCTGCGGAGCTCTAAATCTCGGAAACACTTCTAAAAAAGCCGGTTGTGCAGGTTGGCCTTTTCCGAATATTGAGATTAAGCTAGTTGATCCGGAGTCTAGGGAAACTGTTGTTCCTTGGGATGAGATAAGTTTTGATGGTGAGTTGAAAGATGAGCGTGTGAATCAAGAGGGAGAGATTTCAATTAGAGGACCTGTAGTTTTTGAGGGCTACTATAATATGCCGGAGAAGAATGAGGAGGTTTTTGACGAGGACGGTTGGTTCTATACTGGGGATTTGGGAAGGATAGATGAAGATAAGGCTTTGTGGATTGTTGATAGGACGGATGATATGATTATTGCTGGTGGTGAGAATATTTATCCTTCGGAGGTGGAGGATGTTTTGATGGAACATTCTGATATTACTGAGGCCGCTGTTGTTCCAGCCTCGCATAAAACTAAGGGGGAAGCTCCAGTGGCTTTTGTAACTACCACTGCTGAATCGGATTTATCGGAAAAAGAAATAAGAGAATTCTCTCTTGAAAGGGTACCTACCTATGCTCATCCGAGAAAAGTATTTTTTAAAGAAAGTTTGCCTAAGAGTGGTTCTCTAAAAGTTCAACGCTTCAAATTAGAAGAGGAAGCAAAAGAGAAAATCTCCGGCTCTCTTGGAGAAGTTTGAAAAAAATGTTTTCATATTTCGAATTAGATTTCCATTTTATTTAGCAAATATCTAAATTTACTCAATACAAAGATGATTTTATATGAATGAGTCTGATTTTCGTTCGAAAAACTTAGATTATGATGTTATAATCATAGGGTCGGGAGTTGGAGGTCTTACTGCCGGAAACATACTCTCAAAAGAGGGTTACAAAGTTCTCATCGTGGAAAAGCATCACATCCCCGGTGGTTATTGTACCAATTTCGAAAGAAAGGAATTTACTTTCGACGCTTCGATGCACATGATTAATGGTTGTGAACCGGGAGGAACGATTTACGAAATTTTGAAAAAAATTGGAGTAGAAGACCGAATAGAATTCGTAAAGCTCGAAGAATTATTTCGCTGGAAAGACCCTAAAAACGAGATTGACTTCCACGCGAAAGTTAATCTTTCCGAATTTGTCGAAAAATTGTCTGAAATCTTTCCTGAAGAAGAGTCCGGAATTCGAGAATTTTATCAAAAATATTCTAAAGTTCCGAAACATTTGTTGAATTTTTCGAATAATGACCCTTCCGAGGAAATGCTGAATCTTATTGATAATCTTTCTGATAAAACCGTGTCCGAAATAATAGATCCCTATATTTCAAATCCAGACTTGAAAGGTATTATGACCTCATTGAGTGGGTTTTTTGGATTGTCACCTCAAAAATTAAACGCTTTAATGTTTCTTGCTGGTGCTATGTCCTATCACCATGAGGGTGCTTACTATGTTAAAGGTGGTTCTGGAACCTTCTCAAAAACATTAGCAAATAACTTTGAAGAGAAGGGTGGTGATTTATCCTTATTAACAGAAGCTACAAGGATAATTTTTGAAGATGGTTTGGCAACAGGGATCGAAGTAAAAGATAAGAAAGATAATAAGATTCGTTATTCTGCTGATTCGATAATTGCTAACTGCGATGCAACCCACCTAGTTTCCGACTTATGTGATTGTAATTCTCTTCCCTCTGAGTATAGAGAGGAAGTTAAATCTCGTAGACCCTCTATATCTACAGTGATTCTATATCTGGGATTGGATGTAAATGTGACAGATTACGGGGCAGATGATTATGAGATTTGGATGCCTAAACAGGAAGAGAAAAAGGATGAATTAAAGGAGAAGATTTTAGAAAATCCTGAAGAGGTTGAGTTTCCAGAAGGGTCAGTCACGGCATATAGTAATGTCGATCCTGAATGTTGTCCGTCTGAAAAAAGCGTAATCTCAACAATTTATTATGCGGATCCCGAACCTTTTAGGAGAAAACTAGATGAGGAGGGTGAAAGAGGAAAAGAGTATAGAGACTTTAAAGAAGAAATTTCTGCTTTGATTATTAATAGAATCGAAAAAGTTCTAGATATCCCCGAATTTGAATCCCATATAGAAGTTAAAGAACTTGCAACTCCTTTGACTTTAGAAAGATACACATACAACAGAGAGGGAGCTTTTATCGGGTGGGAGATGAAATCTGATCAAGTGATAATGAACCAATTGTCCCAAAGTACGCCCGTTCCTAATCTGTTTTTGTGTGGACAATGGACAATGCTTGGCGGAGGGGTTTCCGCTGTAATGGTGAGTGGAAAATTAGTTAGTCAGAAGGTTCAAAATTATTTATAGAGCAAATAAAACTTATTCTCTTAGATGAATTTTTAGGGAGGTTTGTGTAAGAATGGGGTTCTGTTGGGGATTATATTGTTTTCGAGTGCTTTTTCGTAGAGTTCTTCTCTAAAGTCCGGATGCGCAACGGAAATGATTTCATTGGCTCTCTCCCATTTTGTCAATCCTTTCAAGCTTTTGGTCATTCCCCACTCAGTAACTATATGCATAACGTCTGTCCTAGGAACCGTAATTACAGATCCTGGCTCTATTTCAAGAACGATATTTGATTTTATTTCTCCCGTTTCTTTGTCTTTTGTAGTTGAGGGAAGGCATTGGAAAGACCTTCCACCTTCAGACTCGTAAGCTCCTCTTACAAATTCAAGCTGTCCACCGGTACCAGAGATATGTCTCTGTCCGAAAGATTCGGATGAGCATTGTCCTTGAAGGTCTACTTGTAGACATCTGTTGATCGCTACTTGATTGTCGTTTTTTTGTATGTTTTCTGGTAGATTTGTCAAGTTGACTGGAAGTGAGTGGACTGTTGGATTATTTTCAATCCAATTATAGAGTTTTTTCTCTCCCAGAGCGAAGGTGAAAGTAGTTTTTCCTTTGTAATAGTCTTTGGTTTGATTGGTGATTTTTCCTTCTTCGAAAAGATCTATCATAGAGTCTGTTGCCATTTCTGAATGAATTCCTAGATTTTCCAAATCAGATTCGGCTATTTTCATTCCGATTGCATTAGGCAATCCTCCTATCCCAAGTTGGAGAACGTCTCCATCATTCAGCTCTTCCATGACGTGATTTGCTATCTTTTCATCAGTTTCAGAAGCCTCTGGAGCCGGAAAAGAAATTACATCATATTCTTCATCTCTCACCACCCCATCTACTTCGGAGATATGAACATCTGCCTGTTCACCTCTCACTCGAGGAACATTGGGATTTTCTTCTATAATGACAGAGTCAGCAACTTCTGTCACAGTTTTAAGAAGAGACACAGCACCTCCAAAATTGAAAAAGCCATGTTTGTCCATCGGCGCAGTTTTTAGAAAAGCTATATCAATTGAATCAGCACGATTTTCTCTATAGTATCGAGGGGTTTGTCCAAATTGGATAGGGACGTAGGAAGCTCTTCCATTGTCACCATACTTTCTAGTGATTAGAGAGAAATGAGCGTCATTTAAAGAGAAAGTTTTCCCCTCAGGATCGTTCTCAAGAATTTTCCATTCTTTCAAAGATAAATTTGCAATCACGTTTACATTATTGAGATCCTCAACTCTCTCTCCTAATTCATCATCTATTAGAAAAGGTTGCCCCATGCCGAACCCGTAATCCACCCACATCTCATCTTCTACTAAACCCGCAGCTTCTTTTGCGGACATTAATTTTTCTTTACGTTCTTTCTTTACATTCATCACAAATCACTAGCTTTTTTCGTATTCGAATTCATCCCTTATTTAATTTCTCGCTTTTTCCCCTAACTGAGAAAAGCTAATCTTAAGATTATTTTAAATCTATGTTTTTAGGAAAATATTCTGACTATTTTATCGGTCTGTTCCTTTTAAATTCGAACAAATATAAACTATGTTAAGAGTGATTTGTCAGAAAGGGTGTATTGAATGGAGATCAAAAAATCGAATAATATCGGGGAATTCGAGGAGTTATGTGCTGAAAATCCTCATATTAATCAACCAACTAAGAATCGTGAGGAAAGAGATTTTTTCGTTCTAGAAAATGAAACAGCCCGAATTGGTTGCGGTTACACCCGGACATTTCTTAAAAAAATTGGCACAATAGGTTCAATATTCGTAAAAGACCGGTGGAGAAGGGAAGGTTTCGGAAGTTATCTTGTTGAAAAACTTGAGGACGAACATAGGAAGAATGATGTTTGGTTCATCCTTATTGGAGTACATAAAGAAAATGAAGTAGGTTTTGAATTCTGGCAGAAAAACGATTACGAAATTGTGATAAATTCAATAAATAAACCATTAATCAAAAATCCGATCGATTTAGGAATATTAGAAAAATTAAGCCCCGTTCCAATTCCCAATAAAAGCGTTTCAATACTAGGAAAACCGGCTTCCGAATTAAGTTTCGAAAAAGGCGAATATCTATGGGATCAGTCCAGCAATTTCTTAAGAAAATTAGAAAACTTTTTCCAAAACCGGATCTAATAATATTTTTAATGTTAAAAATTTCAAGTACAGCTTTAAGCCAAAAACTAGAAATGAAACACTGTTAAAATGGCTCTATTTGAAACGGCAGATGAATACAGAATCACCCGTTTTGTAAAAGGAAAAGATTTCGTTTCCCTCCTAAATTGCTTATTCGGACTTTACGCGATCTACTTAGCAATCAAAGGATTTTTTACATATTCAGCAATTTTCATGATTCTTTCCGTAGTTGCTGATATACTCGATGGAAAAATAGCGAGAATGTTATCCCAAAGTAACGACTTCGGTAAAAGAATGGATATGGCAGACCTAGTATCCTTCGGGGCAGCTCCCGCAATATTTATTCTCCTCCGATATCAAGGAAGTCTTTTACTCCACCTAGCAGCAATCTCCCTACTTTCAGCCGCACTTTTCAGACTAGCCCGATTCCAAAACAAAAGTTCCAACATCTCAGGATTTATCGGAGTTCCAACCACAACCAACGGAATAATATTCCCCCTACTCTACTTCCTAGAACCATACTTCCTATTGCCAAAACAATATACAATAATCGCAACAACCTTCCTCATGTCAATCCTAATGATCAGCTCAATAATAATACCAATAAAACAATAAATCTCAAACACAACAAAAAAATTTTAACTTCCTCACCTTGTCCTAACAACCGTAAGCGAGAAGAGATGGGGGTAGTGAAAAGTTTGTGAAGAATCGCTGTCGCGAACGACGCAGTTTCTCTTCTGTCTTCTCTCCGTTGCGAGATTTTTCTCCTGAACTTTTCTTTGCCATGCGACTCTGGATAAATCTCCAGGTGATCCCCGACTATAAGAACGGAAACTTTATCACCAGGCTCTATATTATGCAACCGGATCCAATCTAGAGGGATCGCCATAGTCCTTCCCGACTTTCCTCCTCCCGCTTTCGACACGGTTCTTGTGTATGCATCTAACTCTTCTTTTTCCATACTACCAATTTAATCGAAATGGAGACCCGTTTAAATAGGTGGATTTTTAGGTATACCTAACAATAACAATAAAGCTCTTAGCTCCCTTCAATCTTCGACTTTTCTTTTCAAAACAAGAATTAGAGAAAGACCCCCAGTTTCAATAATTATTCTTTACGCTGCATCAACGATCCCCTTATATTCAGAAATAATTCCAGTAGATAACAGAATGTCGAAGGACCACAGGTCGAAAATTCCTCAAAACGACTCGATTTTAAAAAAGAAAAGCTCAGAGATGGACCAAGTAACTGGAACATGATCCCAGATTATTTAATTAACGGTCACGGCCAAGAAGCAGGTCTGAATAATCGAAGAGAATTGTAGTGTCTCTCCACTACGATCCTTATGTCAATGAGTTCCGTCTTAGTGTCTACTTCGATAGGGTGCACTTTTATACGGAGAGATTTCCTATCTTTTGAAAATATCCTAACTGATTCGGATTCAGGCAGCAAATCCGCCCGATAATTTTCATGCGAGACCAGGTCCTTACTCTCTTCTTCCTCTTTCCAAATCATCTTTCTATCATTTTTTCTTCAGAATTATCAGGTGTGTCAAACCTAAGAACATACTCACCAGAAGGTGGATTACGAACCAGCATCTCGTCGGATCGACCCTCCTTTCTTGTGAGAGTGTTCTCAGCTATTATCTCCTCACTCGGAACTGGTTGAGTCATATTGAGATAATAAGCGAAGCAACAATTTCTATAGTTAGAAAAAATATGGAAATTTTCACATTTCGTTCCATCTCCAAACCCAAATAGTCTATCAAACGAAAATTTTTATCCTTTTCTCAGTCTTTCGATTTCCTCCCGAGTTCAAATCCTACACGTGGTTGCATGTCCGAATAATTCAAAAACCCCCAGCACCAAGAACGAACGGTGGCTGCCTTGAAAGATGAAGGATTAGGAGCTGCAGCAGCTCTTATCACCATCACCGTACTCATCACCGGAGGGCTTTTTCTCACCAAAACAGAAACAGGAAAAAACATCGCGGAAAAACTATCGGAAGTCTCCCAAAACCTCACCAGCCCCAAAAACAAGATAACGGTAAAACAAGCGTCAGAACACCCTCAAAAATACCTAGGGGAAAACATTACTGTGGAAGGATATTATCTCACCGCTGGAAATTATCACAATTACGTTTCGGAACGAGAAACACTCACAGAACTCCAGGAAAAACCGAGCGATTACCTGTGGATCTACATAGAAAAAGTCGAAAGGCCGATAAA
>CAZSNS010000038.1:0-18616 GCA_964608515.1 Hadarchaeota archaeon (SeqCode) | reverse complement strand
CACCGTATTGCGTTTTTATAGCCTCTTTAACTTCTTTAAAGTGCTCGGGAAGATTTTCCGGTTTTAAGTCTTTTTCTAAATATTTTGAAAATTGTTTTTCATATTTTTCTTCATCTAACTCTTGAGCATAGTTAGCAATATGTTCCCCCCTACATCTCTCATCAGTAGGCAAAACTTTCTCTTCATGGGGAATATACAATCCAGCGTCAAGCGCTCCTTTTAGAACAGCGAAAACCTTAGCTTGCGGGGAAGCTACGAACCTATCAATATCTAGAACACATTCCTCAGTATCTTCTTCCAAAGCCCTATATCCACAAAGAAAGCCAACAAGATAAGCTGAAGGAGTATTAGCCGTATAACCTTTCCAGTCCCAATCAGAAAGTTCTTTAGAGAAAGCGGAAGTCAGTATTTCATCCCCATCTTCACCCGGTACTGCTATTTGAGCTCTCACATGTTTTAAAGATATCCGAGCGATAAGTCTTGGTTTTCCCGAACGAAGAAGACCTCTTCTATAATGATAATTTGTTCTCCCTTCTCTTTCCCGTCTATAAGGAACTACCCTATGAGGTCCATGTTCACTCATAATTATTCTTCCTCCAGAACTCCTTTATCCTTTAAGTAAGTTTCAAGGTGAGACTTATTTCTAAACGCTCCGCCTTTTACTTTTCGATACAATTCTCTATAAAGGCTTGAATCAATAACATCCTCATCTCTCAATTCTTTCAACTTTTTTCGAAGAGCACGAACCTTACTGATCCACTCTTCTTTTTGGCTCTTCCTTCCTTCTTTCGCACCTTTACGAGTTCCAGGACCACTTTGTTTTCCCTTTTTCCGTTGTTTTTCTCTTTTTCGAGCTCTGAATCTACTGGTCGACTCTTTAGGCCTGGCTTTTATCGCCTCATCATCTATTAACCGTCTTATGTCGTCTCTTGTTATCGCAGTGGATATTTCGGCAGAACGATCTGGATCGAGCCATACTTTGTTTTTCCCTACATCCAATATGTCAGCCGCTAGTTTCTTCTGCATTTCTAGATTCACGTTTTTCCCTCCTATCATTCAAAACTTTGAGACCTTTTTCTTCTGCGACTTCGAGAATTTTTTCTCTTTTTCTCCCACCGACTGTAGAACCTATTCTAATAGCGTGGGTTTCCGGATCAACTTCTTTCGCTTCTTCAGGATTGTGAACTAATGTTTCTCGATACCCGGATGGATGTATATTTCTTTGAGATTTTGGTTTTCTATAACCGACTTTTACTAACGGTGGTTTTCCCTTCTTTTCTTTTCTCATCTTGCTATCGCCGCCTTTCGGTTTACGCCAGCTATTTTTTACGTGCTTATACTCAGAACCTTGTCTCTTGAACTTTTTTTCTCCCATTATGGAGCCTCCACTATGTATATTCCATCTTGAAAAACTCTAGGATCACGATTTTTTGCCGAAGCTGTTTGTTCTATATTAGCCGCGGTCTGACCTACATCCTCTTTGTCGGGACCTGTAACCTCAATTTCTTCCCCCTGTACTTCAACTTCTGCTTTACCAACTATCTCCGCACGTCTTGGTTTTTCTTCCCCGATAAAGTTCTCTATTTCTAATTTTCCACTTCGAACACTAACAGATATTGGAAAGTGAGAATAAACAACCTTTAGCTTGCTAGTAAAACCTTCTGAAGCACCTTTAAACATATTCTTAATATGAGAAATCACCGTTCCAACCGAAGCTTTCCTTTCTTTTCTAGAAGAATCTGAAATTATAACAATATCACCATCATCCTTTTCAACCTCTATACCTCTAATATCAAACTCTCTGGAAAGTTCACCATTCGGACCGCTAACACGGACTACTCTACCATCCACAGTAACATCTAATTCTTCTGGTATTTGCACCAATTCTTTAATCCCTTTGTCCAACATAATTATCCCTTTTTCAAGTCCTTACTTCACTATTACTTTTTTCTTATAACTTCTGGAAGAAAAAAAAGTTCCATTCAGTAAACAAATGCGAGCAAACGGCCTCCTTTTCCTTTTTCCTTGGCTTCTTTGTGAGATATTACTCCATCTGGAGTTGAAACTGCCAGAATGCCAAACTCAACTGCAGGAAGATAACGTTTTTCCCATTTTTCAAAATCGCCATGTTTGACTGAAAATCTTGGTTTTATGACTCCGCAGTTATTGATGTTTCCTAGAAGCTCGACTTCGAATTTTCCTCCTTTCCCATCATCGATATACTCAAATTCTCCCACGTAGCTTTCTTCTTGCATGACCTTCAAAACATCTGCTATTAAATCAGATGCGGGGCTTATAGTAGCCTCGCTTTTCCTTATTTCTTCATGATTTTTGATTGTAGAAAGCGCATTAGCTAACGAATCTTTACTCATTTCACATCACCTTACTCGTGTTTTTCAAATCCTATTTTAGGAGCCATCTCTCTAAAGCACCTTCTGCATAATTCCAGTCCATATTGTTGATACACAGCTCCTCGGGAGCCACATCTTTCGCACTTTTTTGATTTTTTAACTGGTTCATCTTCTGTCATCTAAACCACCTGCACTCCTAATTCTTGTTCTACAAATTCAATAGCCTCTTCCTTATTAATCCGGTGGGAGTCCGGAATTTTTCGAGGCTTTCTTTTACGTTTTTTAATTCTGAAGCCGGGACGAACTAAATCTACGCTAACATCCATTCCAAATATTCCAATATCAGGATTATAATCCATCTCTGGAATTTCAATATGTTCTTCAATTCCAAAAGAAAAGTTCCCATTGGAATCAAAATTTGATTCTTCCAATTCTTTACCTTTCACATCCAATAATCTTTCTAGTGTGTTTTTGGCTTTTTCTTTTCTCAATGTAACTTTACAACCTACTGGAGTTCCTTGTCTAACTCCTAAAGTCTGGTTAGTCTGTTTCGCATAAGTTCTTACAGGCTGTTGATTAGCAACTTCTTGAAGAACATCTTCCGCATTGGTAAGTTCTCTTCCACCCTGACCTATCCCCATATTCAGAACAACTTTTCCTAGTCTGATCTCTTTCATCGAATTCACACTAATCACTCTCCTGTAGAGATATTAATGATTCTTCTTCCCCTATGATGAAAACATACTGTTCAGGAGACTGAAACTCCTCGCCATCCGTTTTTATATCAATACGATTTGAAGAAGGACCCTCTATCTCCAAAATCTCTTTCACTTCACCCTGCTCCCCTACATTCGTTCCACCTGTAACTAAAGCCAAATTACCTTCCGAAAGTTTAACACTCTCTTCAACTTCAAGCTCCGGTAAGGAAAGTTTCAGAGTGTCGCCAATATCAACATTATCGAAATCACCTATCACCGTCTTTCCATCATGGAAAGAAATTTGTAATTCTCCACCCTTGAACGGATGTTTACCAACTACTTTACCTAATTTAAAATCGGACTCATCTTCCTCTATCTCTTGGAAGAAAAGATAACCCTTTTTATCATAAGACACGCGCCAAGCTTGGCCTGACTTTGGAATTTTAACAACATCCATCAAACCGACAGGATAATGCGGATTCTTCCTAACTTTCCCGTCCACCATAACCTCGCCTTGACCCAAAACCTTCTCAGCTTCTCTCCGATTTTTTGCAACGTTCATATTTTTTTGGAGCGCGACGGATAGAGGGATAGACTCCTCGCTCTTATGAGGTCCCGGGGATGACTTTACAACCCACTTTTTTTCTTTTCTAGGAACTTTCCTCACTTTCGGTGCGTTCATTCTCTTCAGATGTTTCTTCTCGCCTTTTTTCGACATGTTCTGACCTCCTTTCAATGATTTTATCTCGCATATTATCTTTTTCTAATTCTATTATTTCAACATTAGATGGATGGACTGGAGAAGGTACTTCAGTTTCATCAGCAGTCGCAGTTTCTACTCCCTCCACAACCAATCTCTGACTATCCGTCTCTACTTCCGTAACTTCACCTTCCATTCCTTTAAAATCACCACGCATAATTCTTACTTTATCTCCCACCCTTACAGAAATAGATCGGAAACCATGTTCTTCTCTAAGATCAGGTCCTAACGATGCTGAAATCGATTTTCTTCTTTTATGTAAAGGTTTTCCTTCTTCATTCATAATCTCACCTACACAATTATAGTTGCTATCCCGGCCACTTGAGGCCATCTTTCAGCCGCTTCACGAGCTATAGGTCCTCTAACTTCTGAACCTTGTGGTTCGCCTTCTGGACTCACGAGAACGGATGCATTATCTTCAAATTTTACTCGGAGACCATTCAATCTTCTATATTCTTTAGTTTGTCTTATCACTACTCCGTGAACAATTTGCTTTCTCAGTTCGGGTTTTCCCTTTTTTACCGATGCAACAAAAAGATCACCTACGCCTGCTTTAGCCATTCTTCTTCGAGTGCCTTTGTAACCTATTACCGAGATAAGTCCCAATTCCTTAGCCCCAGTATTGTCTGCGCATTCTAAACGGGCTCCTTGAGATAATGTTTTTGTAGGAACAACTGGTGGTGATCCTGATTTTGATCTAGGCATTTTTATCACTCTCATCTTGTTTTCTTTCAAGAACCACGAACGATTTTTGTTTACTAAGCTTTTCGCATTCCCCTATTGTAACTATATCTCCTTCTTTCGCTTCTACACAAGGTGGATTGTGAGCCTGAATTCTAGAAGACCTTCTCTCATACCTTTCAAACTTAGGAGCTTTTTCAGCATGTTTTCTTTCTACAATAACTGTTTTCTCCATCTTATCGCTGACAACCTCACCTTCAAAAACCCTACCTCTAACGGACAGTTTGCCATGGTGTGGACAATTTTTATCTTCACATTCTTCTTCAGGTATTTTTATGCTCGAATCTATCATTTTTTCACCTTAGTTTTTTTACTCTATCTTCAGGCCGGGCTACTAATTCTGTTCCCTTAACTTTTACTTTTTCTCCTTTTGGGATTGTGATTCGTATCGTGCTTTCTTTTTTAGGTACTTTCTTTATTTCTTTATTCTCTTTCAAATCGATTGTATTTCGAGTTTCGTCCACGATAACACCTTCCTTACCTACTAGATTGGGATCAGAAGCATCCAGAACTTTCATTCTTAATCCTATTAACTCATGCTGGAGGAGATTACCCTTCGTAATAGCCATGAAAACACTACTCCACATCAATCATGGCCGGGGAAAATCCCATCTCAACCAGCAAATCTTTCACTTTAGACTTGTGGTTTCCTTGTAATTCAATCCTTCCTTCCTTAACGGTTCCACCGCAAGCAAGATTTTTCTTTAAATTACTCGCAATGTCTTCCATGTCAACTTCCTCCTCAGCCAGTCCTTTTACGATAGTAACGGACTTGCCAAAAGTTCTCTGTTGCGAGAAAACCCTAATCCGTTGCTGTTCCTGAGCAATCTCTTCGCAAGCACAAATCTCTTTAGGAAGGCCACAAGTCGGACATATCTCTGGCATTAGCTCCTATCTACCTCCCTCTTATCTTTTTCTTCCTTCATAATGGTTAATATGCGAGCTATAGTCCGTTTCAATTCTTGAACTCTTCCAGGATTTTCTAAAGAACCACCAGCCGCTGCAACTGCTCTTTCTCTCGCCAATTCCGATTTTAGTTCCGCCACTTCAGCTTCCATCTCCTCCAAACTCATATCACGAATTTCATTAGGTTTGAGAATAGCCATTTTTATCACCTATCTAAAACTTATTCCTCCTCGGCCTCTTCTCCTTCGTACTTTTCAACTTCTTCCTCCACCTTCTCCTCCAATTCCTTTTCCTCCTCATCTTCATCAGGAAGAATAGCACCAGGAGGCATAATACTGACCTTCACACCGACAGTCCCAGCAGGAAGTTCAGCCACAGCTTGTCCTTTATCTACCAATTTCGACGCCGCATCTCCCGCCTTTTTCAAATAACCATCATAAAATCGTTCCTCCCTCGCAAAATCACCAGTCAACTTACCAGAAATCAAAATCTCCGCACCTCGTGCCCCAGCATCCATTATTTCTCTAAGAGTTCCATAACCAACCCTTCGGAAATACACACCACGATTCAACAAGAAAGAAACCCGATTAGCCATAATTGAAGCGTTAAACTCAGGAACGTCGATTTCATTAACCTCAACCTGAGGATTTTCCAATTCATACTCCTCAGCCAACTTGTCAGTTAATTCTTGGATACTCCTACCACCTCTCCCAATAACCACTCCGGGCCGTTCTGCATAAATGGTAACTCTCGTTCCCATTGGCGTACGGCGAATTTCCATCCCCCCATATCCGGCTTCTTCCAGTTCTTCTTCTAGAAATTCTTCAAGCCTCGCACGGTTGAGTCCTTTCTGTATGAATACTTCTTCTACTGACATTTTCTCATTCACCTCTAACTACAATCTCCACATTAGTTGTTGGGGTTTCGGAAGGTGATGCCCTTCCAAATGCTCGGGGTTGAATTCCAGGAAACTTCATCCCTCTTTTTGCACTGGCGTGAATTATTCTAAGATCCTCCAAGGCCAATCCTTTATATTCAGCATTGGCTTCAACATTTTGTAATACTTCTAAGATTTTTCCTGCAGCTTTTACAGGATATCCTCCTGAACTCTGACCTTCCCCCTTCCTATGTGCTTTTTTACCATTATGACGGGAATATGGAACTGGTTGCTCTTTTTCCATCACATCCTCTAGATAATTTCTAGCTTTTTCTAAACGCATTCCTTTGATCTCTTTACAAATCTCTAGAGAATCTTTTGGAGAAATATGTAACTCTTTCCCATACGCTTTAGCACATCTTTCATCATCAACATCGATAGAATATTCGTGTTCTGGCATTGTATCACTTCAGCGGTACATACAGCGAACTTCTTGTAGCCCCGATTCCAGGAGTACTATGTTTAACCTTTTTACGGGTAAGGGCAAACTCCCCAAGTCTGTGCCCAATCATTTCAGGCTCAACTTCAACAGGTGCAAAAGTTTCTCCATTATACACACCAAAACGAAGGCCCACCATATCTGGAACTATAATCATATCCCTACAATGGGTTCGGATAAATTCTTCCTCAGGATTCTCCTTATCTTTCACTTCTCTCACATGTTCCAATAACTTTCTTTGTCTTGAAGAAAGCCCCCTCTCTAAAACTCTCCTCTCTCTTGCAGGAAGTAATTCTGCAAATTCCTCCAAAGACATCTCTTTCAGTTCGGAAATATCATAACCTCTAAATGTAAAATCCTTAGCCATAATAATCACTTCTTTCCAGTTCTCCTCGCGCTTATAAGCCCTATTTTTTGGCCGGGAGGAGCATCTCTTCTAACAGTTCTGGGTCTGCCTGCATGTCTTCCTCGACCACTGCCGAAAGGATGATCAACCGCATTCATGGCAACACCTGATACTCGTGGATATATTTTTCCTTTCGATTTCTTTTCGAGGTATCTCTTCCCAGCTTTTACAAAAGGTTTATCCTTCCTACCCCCACCTGCAACTACCCCTATCGTAGCTCTACATTTTGGATTGAAGGATCTCACTTCTCCGGAGGGTAATTGAACAATTGCTTGTCCGACATCGTGTCCAATTATTGTGGCTTTAGTTCCTGATGATCGGACAAATTCCCCTCCTTTATCGGGTTGAGCTTCAATATTATGGATGAAAGTACCCTCAGGTATTTCTGAGAGTGGTAAAGTATTTCCAGGTTCGATAGGTGCTGATATTCCTGCTTCTATTTCATCACCTAATTTTATACCTTCCGGAGCCAATATTTTTCTCTCTTCTCCGTTCTCATATCTTACTTTTGCAACAGGTGCACTCCTTCCTGCTTCGTGAGTAATATCGACTACTCTAGCAGTTAGTTCTTCCTCTTCTGGAAGCTCTAACTTATTCTTCCTTTTTGATACTCTAGCTCTATAGTTTGGGGAATTTCTCCCAATTCTTTGCGCTCTTGTTCTCTTTCCCATTTTAGAACACTCCTAATCTTGCTGCTATTTCATCTGCATTATAGTCTGGTGATAATTTAACAAATGCACGTTTTTCTGCCTTAGGGGTGATTTGAGTATTAACATCCTCAACCTCTACGTCAAATAACATTTCAACAGCTCTCTTTATTTCCCTCTTGTTTGAATCTTCAGATACTATAAAGACAAGTTTATTCTCCTCTTCAATCAACCTCACTGCTTTTTCAGTGATGCGAGGATGAACTATTACTTCATGTGGATCCTTCAACTTGAAAACCTCCTATTAACACTTTCAATAGCTGATTCAGTCCAAATTGTAAGCCGAGCGGGAGAACCTCCAGGAGCTAAACTTTCAGCGTTAAGCTGCTCAACCAACTCAACATCTACACCAGGAATATTTCTAGCTGCCCTCCCAATTCCTTTATCTTCTGAAACAATTATCAATGGACCCACTCCTTGTCTGTATTTTCTGCCTCGAGCCTTTCCTTTTCCAGAACGAATATTACGACCGTTTTTAACTCTTTCCACATCTTTCCATAATCCAAGTTCTTCCAACATATTTTTCACTTCCCGAGTTTTCTTTACTTCTTCCAAATCATCTTCAATAATAATAGGAAAATTTTCCACCCCATTAACTTTATGTCCCCGAGAGTTAACCAAACCAGACTCTTTAGTCGCTGATATAGCAGTCCGTAACGCAAGATCTTTCTCTTTCTTGTTAATCCCTTCACTACGATTCTTTTCCTCTTTAGGCGGATGCGCTCTCCTACCACCTACAGTAAAAGGAGCCCAAGTAGCCCTTCCAGCCGCATGATATCTACGACCTTGAATTCGACGAACTCTCGTCTGACCTGAACCTTTTGGCGGTGTTTCAGCCGTTGTTTTCATACCTGCTCGAGAGTCAGCGCCTTTGGGTTGCACCTTTGAACTTTGCGAGGACAATACGGATCTTTTTATAAGATCAGGTCTTACTTCCTCTCCAAAAACTTCCGGTAGTTGTATTTCCCCCTCTTTTTCACCTTCTAACGAATTTACTTCCATCTTCTTCATTTTAACTTCCTCCTTGTTGCGAACTAGTGTCAATATATGTAATCTCAGGAGGGTTAGTCGGAACCTCTTCCTTCGGCCTCATAGGCTTTCTGAGAAAAATCAGTCTTTTCGTAGGCCCTGGTACAGAACCTTTTATGAGAATGAAATCGGTTTGTATTTCTCCAAATCTTAAAAATCCTCCTTCTGGTGTGACTTCTTCTCCGTCTTCTCCAATTTTCAAAATTCTTTTATTGTATTCCATCCTTTGGTGATATCCTTCTTGACCGGATGTTGGAACTGTTCGCATAATCCTGGCCGGTCTCCAAGGGCCTAGAACCCCAGTGTGTCTCCTTGCTTGTTGGACTTTTCTAGGTTGAACTTTCACTCCCCAGCGTTGAACTGGACCTTCAAATCCTTTTCCTTTTGTTATTGCGAAAACATCGGAGTATTTTCCTTCGTCGAAAGTTTCTGAGAAGCTGATTTCGTCTCCGAGAATTTCTTTAGCATAATCCCATTTTTCATCTATAGATTCTCCACCGATTTGTAATTCCATTACTTCTGGTTTTTTCTTAGGTACTGAGCTTAACTTAGGTTGAGTGTGAAACAAAATTACAATATCTTCAACTTTCCCATCTTCTAAGAATTTTTCTGCATTCTCAAAAGCTGTTTCTTGGTCATAATCATCAGGAATTTCCACAGTTTTTTCAAGATCATCACTCGTTTCCTCAGTCCATACTTCAGTTAGAGCTTTTTCCCCCTCGAAATCTTTTCCATAAATTCTAATTCCACAAATTCGGATCGGAGGAACTTCTAAGATAGTTACAGGAACATTAACCTCCTGCCCCTCGGTATGTCTCCCGGGATGATCATCTATCATAAACACGTGAGTCATGCCAGCTTTATAACCAGCAAAACCCAATAGACCTACCTCGCTCTCCTCTGGCCAATTCCTTACTCTAGGTTTTTCCTTCTTCGAACGTTTTTTCGGGGCATGTGCTAATGATCCCCTTCGCGGATGTTCTTTTTCTGGCATATGTTTAATTCCTCCTAAGTTGGGCGTTCAATACCGCAAGGGTTGCGGCGAGCGCCTCTTCGGAGCGTACTGTTTCTGTCCCCTGTTCGGGCACAGTATTTATTATGTTATTAAACAGGTCGTCAGGATCGACGTCCTGTCTTTCACATATTTCGAAGAGTCCTTCGTAAGGACCTCCGAACGCTATCGTCAAGCCTTTTGCGTCAGCGTTCTCCTTTATTCCATCTACGGATTCATATAAGTTTTCCCCGTATCGGGAGGTTCCAATACTATAGTCGGCCTTTGCTTTTTTTAAACTCTGGGCGAGGTTTTTAGTTTTTTCGACCTCGTAACCCCAGTATTTTGAAATATCATCTTTTCCTACTATTTGAACTTTCCTTTTATTTCCTCCTAATTTTTCCCCTAATTTAACGGTAATTCGCTTATTTTCATCCAGTTCCTCGTCTAAAACCCCTTCCTCAGACAATCCTAAGTTAAGTCGAGACTTACCGTCTTCCACCTCAATCACCACGGCTTCTCTTAAATCCCCTTCTTCATTTCTCTCATTTTGAAGAGGATGATGAGGGGTTCTCAATGGAGGTAAAATCCCCACGAATTGAAGTTCTTCCATGTAAGGGAACAAGTCCTTTCTCAAATACTGAGGGGTTTCCATATATCTAAGCAGATTCATAATAATAGAAGCTTCATCTTCGCTATCCTCAACCTGCTCAGCACCATCATCATAAACAAGCACTCTATTCACTCTAAAAATAGCTAAAGACCGACCAACCTGTCCTATTTTTAAAGTCTTCATGCGAAGTTCCGAAAAATCCGCTACGAGGGACACGGGTAAATGAACAGAAACAGAATCAATAACCATTAAAACTCACAACTACGAATTAACCTTTCGCGACACCCATAGGCTTCAATCGGGCGACCAAATCTCCTATCCCTGCTTCGTCACTAACCTTCACTACGGAGTCAACATCTTTATACGCCCCTGGAGCTTCCTCAGCTATTACTGAGCCATGAGTCGCTTTGACGTAAATGTTATCCCTGTTCCAAAGCTCGTCTTTAACATCCTCACCCCAAAACTTACCTTTCGCCCCAGACCTACTCATACGACGCCCTGATCCATGGGCTGTAGATGAGAACGTTTCTTCCTCACCTCTTTCTGTACCAACAAGAACATAGCTTGCAGTTCCCATATTACCCGGAATGATAACTGGTTGACCAACATCCCTATATTTTTTCGGAACCTTAGAATGTCCTGGCGGGAACGCCCTAGTAGCCCCTTTTCTATGAACACACAGTTCTTCTCTGCTTCCATTTATTTTATGTTCTTCAAATTTCGCAATATTATGAGCCACATCATAAACTATTTCCATTCCCATGTCCTCAGCACTCTGATCAAAATAATTATTGAAAGTTTTTCTAACCCAATGAGTAATCATTTGCCTATTAGCCCAAGCAAAATTAGCACCGCAAGCCATTTGTCCTAAGTAATCCTGACCTTCCTCGGACTTAATAGGAACATTCACAAGTTCCCTATCAGGTAACTTTATCCCATAATCCTTAGCAGCCTTCTCCATCCTCCGTAAACTATCAGAACAAACCTGATGCCCGAACCCCCTAGAACCAGTATGAATCATCGTCATAACCTGGCCTTCATGAGAAATACCAAATTTCTCAGCAACATCAGAATCGTAAATCTCATCCACAAATTGTACTTCAAGAAAATGATTGCCACTACCCAAACTACCAACTTGCGTTTTTCCCCTATCTTTGGCTTTAGAACTTATCTTACTAGGATCAGCAGATTCTAACTTTCCATTTTCCTCCAACCTGTCTATATCTTGATCCCAACCATAACCGTTCTCCACACACCATTGCGAACCTCCTCTAAGGACATCTTCCAGCTCAGAAACTGCCAAATGCATATTACTCTTACTACCCACACCAGAAGGAACATTATCAAACAACTTATCCACTAGCCCTCTGATTTCGGGTTGAATATCCGATTTTTCAAAATCGGTTCTCAATAATCGGACGCCGCAATTAATATCGTAACCCACACCTCCAGGAGATATTACTCCCTCTTCAGCATCTGTGGCGGCTACACCCCCTATAGGAAATCCGTAACCTTGATGACCGTCTGGCAAAACAACTGAGTATTTGTATATACCTTGTAAGGAAGCAACGTTAGAACCTTGTTCGAAAGTTTTGTCTTCTTTCATTTCATTCAAAAGTTCAGTATTAGCATAAATTCTAGTAGGGACTCTCATTTCTGACTTGTAATCTTGAGGTATTTCCCATCTCAAGTCATCGACTTTGTTCAAAGGGCCTTTCCAAGTCATAATATCCGCTTAATACAATAACAAGGGGAGTTTGTAAAAAAGGATTTGCATGAACAATTAAATATCAACTACGGCCCGAACATAACTCTGATTCGGTTCATCTCTAATTTCCATCATGTGATAAGTCATCGCCTTAACCTCAGTTCCATCACCATGTTTTTCCGAATCATATTTTTCACCCCAAGCTTTCGCTTCAAGTTTGTAACCCTTATCTGTCTCTGAAATATTTTTCACTCTAAATTTAGAATATATGAAACTTTTCGCATCGTACAAATAGATAAAATGATCTATCCAATCATACAGCAAAGCTTCCAAATCTTCAGAACTCAAACTAATCTCCATCTCTTTCTTAGCCTCAATCTTCTCAGTATCAGCAATTATCTCTGATAAAGCTAAAGCGGCATTTTCAAAAGCTTCTTCCAAGTCATCACCATATGCCTTAAAACCAGTATCTGCTGGATGTTCAACCCATTCAAACTTTTTCATCCAAACACCATTTGAGAAAAACAATTTCAACTATAAGATAATTACTAAGCAAACATCAAAAAATCAAATATCATCAAATTCTGGAAGATCAGCAAAATCAGCCCGAGCCCCCATCTCTTCTATACATCGAGAAGCTACAAAGTTTCCAATTTTTCCACATTTTCGAAGACTTTCCCCCCGCGCAAGGCCATAAAGGAATCCAGCAGAAAAAGCATCTCCTGCCCCAGTAGTATCCACCACTTCCACTTCATAAGGATCTAATTGGAACTCCTCTTCACCATTCTTCACATAACATCCATCCCCACCCAATTTAACGGCAACTATTTCGGGCCCTAATTCTAGGATTTTTTTCGCTCCTTTTTCATAATTTTCACCTGATAAAATCTCCAATTCTTTTTTGCTTGGCAAAAATATTGAAGTTTTTTCTATTATTGGACTTAGTTCGTCTATTCCTTTTCGTGCATAGATAATTCCTGGGTCTAGACTTATTTTCGCAGAATCTTTCAATTGTTTTACTATTTCTTTTTGGATAGTGAATGGTTCTTTTCCTACGAAAGATGAAATATGAAGATATTTTGCTTTTTGTATATAATTCAAATCAACTTCTTCTAATTCGATCTCGTCATTAACCCCAGGATCTATATAAAGTGCTCTTTCACCTTCTCGGTCAACAAAACCTATTGCGCTCCCACTCCTTCCACTATTGGTTTTAATAATCCCTTCAATGTCAACACCACATTTTTCAAATTCTTCAAGATGTAAATCCCCCTCTCTATCTTTTGCCAATTTTCCCACAAACCCAGTATCCAAGCCAAGCCTTGCTAAATCCACAATAGTATTTGCCGCAGAACCTCCACAAGATTCAGAAAAATCATTTACAACACTCTCTTCATCTGGCTTCGCAATTTGGTTAACTTTGTAAAGCTTGTCAACATTCAATGCACCAAATCCTATCACATCAAGAGACATTATTCAAACAACTCGTGAAGACCAATTTTATAATCACCTAACTCTCCACCATAATTCCCCGCCGACACTTTTTCAACCCCCTCAACCTTTCGAACAGCTTCAATACCCTCTCTCATCGCTTCCTTACACTCATCTAGAGATCTAGCATTAATTACAATCTCAGGAATGTAATCAATACCCTCCGGCACCCTCGAATCCTCACCCAACTCCTCCTTCAAAGAAGGACAATAAGGATGATTTGTGGTCGGTCCTATCTCTGGAAAATTAGTCTCCGGTTTCGATCCAGCTGAAACAATATCAAAAGGAGTAATTGCACCTTTTACATCCAGAATCGCATCCATAGCTTTTCTCCCCGCCCTCATCACTGCCTTCTTCGACTTACAAAAATACCAAATGTTCCCACCAGCGACTCCTTCGGAATAACCCAAGTAATGTTCTATTTCAAAATCTGGAACCATTGTCGGAACTACAATCATTTCCCGACCATACCGTCTTTCGATCCATTCGTAACCATCTCCACAATGACCCACTCTATCCATCATATCTAATTCACCATCAAGATTAACAGTCGCATCAAAAAGAGAGGTAAAAGGTTTCACAAGAATATCTTGACGAATTCGATAAGACAATTCCTTCTCAAACTCTTCCAAAACCTTTTCCATAGAATCTTCTAGTTCCCCCCAAAACTGTAAAACCGCTCCAAGTCTCCCGTCAGGAGTTTCATCTTCATCCAACCATTTTTCAATTCCACCCTCAGTCCTTCCAATAACAGTTGCTGGAGTTGCTGTTGCATCCTCAGCAGCGGCTTTCAAGATTTTTTTATCTTTAGCTGTTAGAATAGCTCTGCAATAAATTCCTTTGAAAGCTTCAGCATAAGTATCTTCTATTTTGGAAAAATCTTTCTCCATCTTATCCGAGTCCTCCTTTTCGTTCTCCCCTTACTTTTTTTCGAAATCGAGAACTTTTATTTTCCAGCTTTTTCATGTTTGCCTCATCAGCAACTTTTACTAAAGGGAGTTTTTCAGGATACAGATCAAGTAATTTTTTCAATAATTTCTCATTTTGACATGCTTCTTTTATGGTTTCGTGATTCCAATTTTTTGCCAATTCTAAAACTTTCCCTTTTCCAAAAAAGTTGAATATATGCGCTAGAATTGATGTGACAATTGTGTTTTTGGCTAAAACTATTATATCCGCATTTCGAACTGCGTATTCGTTTCCATTAAAAGAAATGGTCAAACCGTTATTATTTTGGAGGAATCGGAAAGCCTCAACATCGGTAATACTATCCCCTAAGTACATCATTTGATCAAAATCAGCGCTTACTTTCTGAGAGATGTCCCTGACCGCATCAGCCTTAGCTCCACCACCTACAGGTTTAACCTCTTCAACCATCTTCCCCACTTCCAATTCTGGAAGTTCTTCTCCGAATATGGTATCTAATTCTTTGATTGTTTTTCTCGATTCTGGAGAAAAATCTTCTATATTTTTGACTCCGTCTGGAATTTTAATTCGGTCAAAATCTCTAATTTTTTCCCTGACTTCCTTAAGTCTAGACTTTTCTCCATTTTTTAACTTATAATTATCAAGCTTCAGCCTAGTTGAGTAGGTGTTTTGAAATGAAAAATCGACTTTATTGCATAGCGCCCTAACATAGTGTTCATAACTTGTACTTACGATGAATGCCGACATAATAGAATTAACAAAATCAAGAGTACGAGAAGCACCGGAAACAAGTGAAATATTTTCAGAAGAATATTTAACCAATTTGTCATCAGTAGCCCCATAGGCTTTCAAAAATGGGAGAATGAATTTTAAAGTACTTCCACTCTCATAACCGGATTCTTGAAGTATTTTGGACTTCACATCATCGTACTTACTCAGAAGAGAAAAGAACTCACCTCCCCCAGGTATGAAATACTCTGAAATTTCGAAAGCATTATCATTCTTAGAAATAGGTCCTTCACAGTCTGATACGAAAACTTTCTCGGAATTTTTCTTGGAAAAGTTGTTCACTTTCAACTCTCCCGAACTATATAATGATACCTACACGAATATATTCATTCCCTACAAAAATTAAAATAAATCGTTTCGAATTCTAACTTATATCAGATTCTCGGGGTTCTAGATGGAGATAAACCTCTTCCACTTCGTCTATATTGTTTATTTTTTCACTCAGCTTATCTTCAATTTCATGAACTTTTTCAAAATCAAGTTCTTCCGACAGGTGGACAGACAATGATACGTGAATCGTAGGACCCACGTAATGGGCCTCCAGGTCGTGAAAAGAAATAACCTCGTCTTCCCCTCTAAGAATATTTTTAATTTTCTTGATTACTTCCTCAGGAGCGGAACCACCCGTTAAAAATTCCAGATTTTTCTTTGCTATTGAGTAACCGGTCTTAAAAATCCAAAACGAAACTATAATTCCAGCTAAACTATCTATCAACTCCAATCCTTGCCAAGCACAAAGAACGCCAATCAATGCGGCAGTGGAAGCTAAAACATCGGCTTTTGCATCTGAAGAAGAGGACTCTAAAGCTGTCGATTTAAACTCTGCTGCATTCTTCTCTAAAAATGAAGATAACCAATACTTGGACACTCCGGATAAAACCAAAACTATCACGAAAAAAGGAGTGAAAGAATAAATAGGATTAAACAAGGAGAGAATAGCCCGTTTCAAGACTAGAAAACCTGTAAAGACTATTGCACCAGCTACAAACAGAGAAATAAAAGGTTCAAAACGTTCATGCCCATGAGGATGGGAATCGTCTTTAGGCTTCAACACCAGTTCAAACCCCAGCCAGAAAAGAATGGAATAACCGAAATCTGCCAATGAATTAAAAGCATCAGCCTCTACAGAAATTGAATTGAAAAATAGAGAAGGAATCCACTTTATTAGAAAGAGAAATAAATTCAAAAAAATCAGGACAAAAACTATCTTTCTTATTTCACCTTTATTGCCCTCATACATTTTCTACCCCCAACCCATCTTTCATTTTTGAAATATTATTCTTATAGTAAAAGAAAACAAAGGCCAGAATCTAATAAAACCACTTTTTAAAAAAAGCAAATTCCGACTATAAAATTTCTCCGTCTTTATGAATAAAGTGAAAAATGTCAACAAATTCTATTCGGGATCCAACTACTAATCAAACAATTGTATCGGTGAGGTAAAAACGACCTTATATTCAAACCGATCAACCCATTAATCAAACCTAAATAATATGTTTATAGAAAATGGAAAAGAAGATTCTTATTAGTCTACTCGCTTCCCTAATTTCAGGGATTTTTCTTTTCATCAAAGGATTAAAGTTTTCAGTATTCGGATTCTTCACATTATTCGCAAATCCGTTATCGGCTATTCTCTTAATTTCTATCGGCCTGTTTGGACTTATAATTATTATAGGAGCATTACTAATCTGGAAGAGTAGGAAGATAATTGGCGGTAGTTTAGTTTTTATTTTTTCTTTATTTTCCATTTTGAGAGGATTCTCCCTACTCATATTACTAGGAGCCTTTGGAGGATTTTTAGCTCTAACAGACGAAATCAGAAATCTGGATAGGAAAAAACTGATAGGTATCATAATTATTTTCTCACTAAGCTCAACAGTATTCCTTTTCGGGCTTATACACTACAAACAGCTCTCATCAAAATACAAACGCATAGAAACAGACGAAAGGGAAAGGAAATACTTGATTAACATCCCCTCAAGTTATTCGGATAATGAGAATTTTCCTCTAGTTTTAGTCCTTCATGGCGGAGGTGGATCGGCGCAGACAATAAAAGAAAAAAGTAATTTCGACAGAGTATCCGAGGAAGAAAACTTCATAGTGGTTTATCCTGATGGAACTGGCAGAAATAATTATTTTTTACACACTTGGAATTGGGGATACACTTCCACTTATGCTAGTAAAAACAATATTGATGATGTGAGTTTCCTCAACCAGCTAATCGGGCATTTAGAACAAGAATACAATATTGTCGATGGAAAAATTCTCATGACTGGACATTCGAACGGTGCAAAAATGACTTATCGTTTTGGAGCCGAATACCCTAAAAAATTATCCGGTATAGCACCAGTTTCGGGATCCATAGGTGGAAAAGAAGACGAGAATTCTCCACTCTACACTATACCCGAACCAACAAGACCATTGTCTGTAATTCATATCCATGGAAAAAAAGACGAATACGTACCTTACAACGGAGGTAAAGGAAAAAGTATTTTGGGTGTACGGTATGACCTTTCAGCCGAAGAATCAGTAATGTTCTGGATAAAAAACAACAACTGTTCTAAAACACCAATAATAGAAAAGAGCAAAAATAATCTAATTGAACTAAAAAAATACAAAGACGGTAAAGAAAACACCAAAGTCTCCCTTATCACGATAAATAACGCAGGACATTTTTGGAAAGAAATGAACAACCAAGTAAAATCCGCCAACGATTACGGGAATAGCCTAGCAAAACTAATCTGGACACAATTAGATTCTTATTGAAGCAAAATCTCTACAAAAAAACAAAAACACCACATTTTTTCAATAAAAAATTCCACCAACCTCACCAACAGATTCTTATGGCGCCGGGGCTGGGATTTGAACCCAGAAGGCCATAATGGCCACCGGCTCTCAAGGCCGGCGCATTGCCTGATTCTGCCACCCCGGCTTTATTATCTACTTTTTTTAGAATAGTTTTAATTTTGGTTGTAAGGGTTTGTTAAGAAATAGTTCGGGTTTATGATGTCATTGTGATTTCTATGTTT
This sequence comes from Hadarchaeota archaeon (SeqCode), assembly GCA_964608515.1. Lineage (GTDB taxonomy): Archaea > Hadarchaeota > Hadarchaeia > Hadarchaeales > JAGGTB01 > CAYLJV01. The sequence goes on along the minus strand of CAZSNS010000038.1, from coordinate 94 downwards.
ACTTCTTCGGGGACTTGAACTCTCATTATTTGTTTCATTGCTCTTTCGTTAGCTTCCATGTCTATCAGTCTTTTGTGAACTCTCATTTCCCATT
>CAZSNS010000037.1:0-19371 GCA_964608515.1 Hadarchaeota archaeon (SeqCode) | reverse complement strand
GTTCCTGTGGATGTCCGCTCTGAAAGGCGTGTCGGCGTCCTTCATTGCACCGACTCGTGGTTCGCTTGTTCTCTTCGCTTTTTTACTGAGCATTATCTTCCTCAAGGAACGGCCAAAGAGAGCGTCCATAGTTGGAATGGTTTTGATTCTTGTTGGTGTCTTGTTGGTCTCCCTTGTATAGCGGACAATTGAAACCTAGAAAATAGTTTTCTTTGAGCTTTAAAGGAGGGGCCAAGGCCGGGATTTGAACCCGGGGCGCGGGAGCCACAGTCCCGAAGGTTAAGCCACTACCCCACCCCGGCCTCGTTCAGGGTTTTGTTAATGTAATGCTATTATTTATAAATAAAATTAGTTAAGAGCTCGGGTTTTTATTTTTGTGAAAGTTTGGAAAGTATAAGTTGGTTTATTTGGGAATTTGTATGTGGAATTTGCTTCCTTTTCCTTTTTCGCTTTCGACCCAAATTTTTCCGCCTTGATTCTCTATGATTTTGCTTACGATGGCTAGTCCAACGCCTGTGCCTTCTTCTTCCGCTCTTTTTTCTCTATGAAATATTTCGAATATTTTGTCCTGGTTTTCCTCTTCTATTCCTATACCGTTGTCTTCGACCCATAATTCCCAATAATTTTCCTCATCTTCCGCTCCTATTCTGATTTCTGGGTTTTCCGGATTTCCTATATACTTACAAGAATTCGAAATTAGATTAGAAAACACTTGATAAAGACGCCTTCTCTGGAATAGACACACGGGCAAATCGTCTTGAATTTTCACATCGATACCCTTTTCCTCTATGCGAGATGACAGATCTGAAACAATTTCATCAACAACCTCTCGAACATCCACCTCTTCCAACTCTTTTTCTCCGTCTTTTCGACCTACTCTTGACAATTCTAATAAGTCATCGATAAATCCATCCATCTTCTGAACATTTGCCTGAATCCTATCCAAGTAATGCAGGCCTTCCTCCCCTAACTGGTCTTCAAATTCTTCTTGAAGCATGTCAGAAAACCCTTCGAGAGAGATTAGAGGGGTTCTTAAATCGTGAGAAACTGTATATACGAATGCTTCCAACTCTTCTGTTTTCTTTTTTAATTCCTCTCTCCAATATTTCCTCATATACTCCTTCAAATTCTCTCCCAAGTCATCTAAGATTTGATTGATTTGTGTTCCCGTAACAATTCTTGTAAAAGGTGAGAAGAAGAGTAAATATTCAAGAACGGTACCTGTGGTTTCCTTCAATTCCCCTTTCGCACGCATATAAAGTTTAGTTTCGTTTTCGGAAATTTCTTCACATTGTAAAAAAGTTTCAAGCCAAAAAATTTCTCCTTGGGTGATGGTTCTCGTAAACTTTTTAGATTCATCAACCTCTACAGTCTCAGCCTTACCAGCAGCAAGCTCTTCAGGTAAAGAAAAAGGAATGTTATCAGGGAGAACATATCCTCTAACGGAAGCTTCTCTATCGTCCTGCATTTCAATAATCTCTACCCGAGGAATAACTTTAACAATATTTTCCAATTTTTTTACCCAATCCCAAACCTCAGCAATAGGAACGTCCACAAATCTTTCCGCTTCTTCAACAATCATTCTTAACCCTCAAAAATTAGGGAATGGGGCTTGTAACTCAATTGAAAACCCTCAAATCAACTTACAATTTGTTAAAGGGGAGTAATAAATCCACTGAAAGGGAAAAGAATAGTCTTCCTTTAAAAACCAAATCGATTTTGGGGTATATAAACAGATTATTTTATAAGTGATTAGATACACGAATAATAAAATAAATCCCCCAAGGTGCCCAAGAGGGGAAATAGACCCTCCCAACAGGGAAAGATAATGAAAGTATTATTTGTGGATGATGAGCCCGATTTGCTGGAACTCGGAAAGATATTTTTACAAAAAGAAAAACCACGACTAGAAATAGACACCGCTCCCTCCCCTATAGAAGGAATAGAAAAACTTGATCAAGATGAATACGACGCCATCATTTCTGATTATGATATGCCGAAAATGGATGGACTAGAATTCTACCAAAACTTACAACAGAACGGACATAGCGAGTTACCTTTTATTGTATTCACTGGAAGTGGCAAAGATGATCTTGAAGAAAAAGCACAACAAATCGGCGTTGACGAGTATATGAGGAAGGGTGGCAACCCAAAATCAAAATTTTCAAAACTAGCGGAGAAAGTAAGCGAAAAAATCGAAGAGGGTAACGGGAAAAATCCCTAATTTCCCCCACTTTTTCTATTATTCTCTCAAAATTCCGTTTTTTATCCGAGGCATTTAAGTATCCTTCAAGTCCCTATATCATAAACAAGTAAGGTGAACGAATTGAACAACTGCACCGAAAATGTAAAAAGAGAATTCCTAAACGCGAAGAGAATAGTGGTAAAAATAGGCACTAACTGTTTGACTGACAAAAATTCAAAATTAGACACCTCCAATGTGAACAAGGTAGTTTCAGATTTAACCAATCTTATAGAAGACGGAAGAGAGGTAATTCTGGTATCTTCTGGAGCTATCGGAGCAGGGGTAGGAAGGATTTCCTTAGAAGAAACGCCAGAGGATATGGAATCACTTCAGGCCGCTTCCACGATAGGACAAGGGGCTCTAATGAGAAGGTATAGTGAAAGTTTTGAAAAGCAGGAGAAACATGTTGCACAATTATTACTTACTCGGCAGGATTAACGATTTGTTATCAGCATTCACAGCCTCAGGAGTCGGGGCTGACCTCCTAATTATACTTACAGATGTGGATGGTCTTTATGCGGATGATCCTAAAAAATGTGATTCGGCTGAACCAATCAGAACTGTAGAAAAGGTTACTGAGGAGATACAAGAGCTCACAAGAAAAACTTCGGACGGAGATTTTGGCGGTATGCAAACGAAAGTGGAAGCAGCTAAAATTGCTACGGAAGACGGGATACCAGTGGTGATAACGGAAGCTTCCAAAGAAAATGTTCTGATGCGAGTCCTCAAGGGAGAGGAATTAGGAACGTTATTCTTGCCACAAAAATAAAATCCTAGAAAAATTAGAAAAAAGTTAAAAAAATAAAAAATCTCGAAATATTTTCATTTACTAACCCAATTGTTGTCCGCCTTGCATCATTTCTTGCAACTCTTTCTGATTTGCCTTCGCTTTTTCTTCAAGTTCACTTTCTTTATCTTCCATCGAATCTAACTTCGCACTCATAGTACTCTCCCTTTCAGACAAATCCTTTTTCAAATCTTCTTTGGATGATTTTATTCCAACCGGTCCTACAACTTTGAAAACTTCTTTGTCCTCATCTGCGTCATCCAAAGCTTCTTGAGCTTTCTCTATACGTTTTTGTTCCGCTTTGATTCTAGCTTTCTGCTCGTCAATCTGTTGAAGCTGTTGTTTCTGTTTCTGAAGTTTTTGAATCTTTTCTTGAGCTTGAGGCGGCATGCCTTGTGGTCCTTGCGCCATATCAGTCACCTCCTTGGTATTTCTTTATAATTATTTTAGTTGTTGATACGGTTCTTATACTTAATAGCCTAGTGTAAAAAACAAGGGGGCGAGTTTCGGCGTTAGTCTTTTAGTTTTTGTTTTTTCACTTACTTTGAATTTCGGAAGTCCGGTAAGATTATTTATATTTTGAAAAGTGATTGATTGAAAGGAATCATTATGAAGGATGTTCAAACTAAGGCTTCTGAAGCTGAAAGTTCCGCTTTGGAGTTAGCTAATATTTCGGAAGAAACTAGAAACAAAGCTTTGCGAAAGGCTGCTGACGCTATTGAAGAAAATAAAAAGAAAATTCTCGAAGCCAACGAGAAAGATGTGGAAGAGGCACAAGAAATGTTGGAGAAAGGAGAATATACTCAAGCTTTTGTAGACAGATTGAAAGTGAGTGAGGATAAGGTTGAAAAAATAGCTAAAATGATTAGGAGTGTATCCGAGCAGGAGGATCCACTTAACAAAACTCTTGACGCTAAAGAACTTGACGAGGGATTGAATCTTTTCAAAGTTTCAGTTCCTATCGGAGTGATAGGTTCCATTTTTGAATCCAGACCTGACGTTTTACCTCAGATCTCGGCTCTTTGTCTTAAATCTGGAAATTCTGTAATTTTGAAGGGGGGAAGTGAAGCTGAGAATTCGAATAGAGTTCTTTATAACTTGCTTAAGGAGACGACTGAAGATGCAGGGATACCAGAAGGTTGGGTGCAACTAATAGAGGCGAGAAAAGAGGTTAGAGATTTACTAGATTTGGATGACAAGGTCGATCTTTTAATACCAAGAGGTAGTAAGAAATTCATCCATTTTATACAGGAAAACAGTAAAATTCCTGTTTTGGGTCACGCAGAAGGGTTATGTCATACTTTTGTGGACAAGGATGCTGATTTAGAAAAAGCGATTCAGGTTAGTTTTGACGGAAAAGTCCAATACCCAGCAGTTTGTAACGCTACAGAAACTTTACTCGTTCATGAAGATATAGCTCCTGATTTCTTACCTCAAATCATGAAAAAATACAAAGAAGCAAATGTGGAAGTTAGAGGTTGTGAAAAAACAATAGATACGGTCGATTATGACGTAGTAGAAGCTTCTGAGGAAGATTGGGAGACCGAATATCTTGATCTAGTTATATCAATAAAGGTCGTAAATAGTCTGAGAGAAGCAATAAATCATGTAAACACTTACGGGTCAAAACATACCGACTCAATAATTTCGAAAAACGACGATAGATTACTAGAATTCCTAGAAGGAGTCGATTCATCAAGTGTGATGGCTAACGCATCCACGAGATTCAGCGATGGATACCGTTACGGGTTAGGAGCAGAAGTTGGGATAAGCACCGGAAAAATTCATGCAAGAGGTCCAGTAGGTTTGGAAGGACTTACAACTTACAAGTATTATGTTGTCGGTGACGGTCACAAGGTCGAAACTTATTCTGGAGAAGAGGCGAAACCCTTTACACATAATGAAAGTTCTGAAAAGTGGAACGACAAGAAAAAGAACCTATCAAGGAACTAATCCATCTGTTTTGCCCTTTAGACCCTTTATCTCGGTATTTATATTGGTGATTCTCATATTTTTCAATGAATTAGCATATTCAAAGGTTTGAAAATATGAATTTTGAGATCTTGATTGCACTTATTGTCCTTTTAATAACGATAATACTTTTCGTAACTGAGATTGTGAGAGTTGATGTAGTGGCTATCCTGATAATGGTCTCTTTGCCTTGGCTGGGATTGATTACTCCTATAGAAGCATTCTCTGGATTTGCTAGTAATGCGGTTATCGCAATAATTGCAGTTATGATTCTCGGTTATGGAGTCGATCGATCAGGAGTAATGGAGAAAATTACTAGACCCATTCTCAAATTTGCAGGAGCTAGTGAGAAACGCCTAGTAGGTTCAATCTCACTAACAGTGGGTGGACTCTCTTCCTTTATGCAAAATATTGGAGCTGCAGCTCTCTTTTTACCATCGATTCTCCGAATTTCGAAGGAGAAGAAAATCTCTGCTTCATATTTATTGATGCCTATGGGATTCGCCGCTATTCTCGGCGGAACACTTACTCTCTTTGCTTCCAGCCCTCTGATAATGTTAAATGATTTATTAATCCAAGAAGGGATAGCTACCTTCGGACCTTTTAGTGTCACACCATTGGGCGTTACCCTCTTACTCGCAGGAATCGGGTATTTCCTAGTATTTGGAAAATTTGTCCTCCCAAAAGGAGAAGAAAAGTACACTCCCACACCGGAAGAAGAACTGATAGAAACCCTCGAACTTCCAACAAAAGTCCATCAATGTGTCATCCCAAAAGAAAGTTCACTTTCAAGTAAAAGCCCAGAAGAAGTTAAAATATGGGAAAAGTACAATCTCCACCTTCTATCAATCACAAAAGAAAAAGACACCGTCTACGCACCATGGCGTCACACATCGTTTGGAAAAGGAAATAAACTTAGTTTATTAGGATCTGAGGAAAATGTAGAACAATTTAGTAAAGATTATGGTTTAAAGTATCAAGATAAGGCCGGAAAAGCAAGAGACGTAAAAAGAGAGGAAGAAGCTGGGTTTGCTGAGTTAATTATTCCACCTAGAGCCCCTATCATCGGGAAAACTTTGCGAGAGTTAGAGTTTAGAAAAATACATCGAACAGAACCTATCATGTTATTGAAAGGGGAAGGTGAAGAACGAGGCGATTTCTCAGATAAATCACTAGACCCTGGAGACTCAATTATAGTTTATGGTAGATGGAGTAAGATAAAAGAACTTGATGACTCGGAAAATTTCGTCTTAGTCACTCCCATAGAATCAAAAAGCACTAAGAAAAATCCCAAACCAAAACTTGCTATCGGTAGCTTCATTTTCGCAATAATACTAGCCATCCTAGGTTTCAGACTTTCACTATCCTTAATGACTGGAGCAATTGCAATGATTCTCACCGGCGTCGTACCAATCAAAGAAGCCTACGAAGCAATCGACTGGAGAACCGTCTTCCTAATCGCCGGCCTAATACCCCTCGGAATAGCCATGGACAAAACAGGAGCCGCCAACTATATAGCTACGCAAATAATTCAAGTCTTCCAAGGAAGCCATCCTATAATTATCCTAACCATAATAGCCGGTCTAGCCACCCTTTTCACCTTATTCATGTCAAATGTAGCAGCTACGGTTCTATTAGTACCAATTTCAATAGTCATGGCCAACTCAGTGGGATTAAACCCTGCAGGTTCAGCATTGCTAGTTGGGATTTGTGCTTCTAACTCCTTTTTATTGCCTACTCATCAGGTTAATGCCCTCATAATGTCCCCAGGGGGGTATAAAAATTCGGACTATCTTAAAGCGGGAGGTTTACTGAGTATTATTTTCATTATCATTTCGGTGAGTTTCATCTACCTATTTTTTATGTAAAACCTTGAAGTATATTTTTTGAAACAGAATTTTTCACGTATTAGATAGTTAATTATGGTTGGATGGTTTACGAGCAAAAAGATATAGCTCCAACATTAGCAAAAATTTTGAAAAAGGAATACGATATCCCTACTGGGAAAAGTATCGACATCGGAAAAGAATATCTTGGAAAAAAAGTACTGCTTGCTATAATTGATAGTTTTGACTGGTCAATTTACGAAACTTGTGGAAAGGAGATTCTACAAGAAATTTCCAAATCATTTGAAGAATACAAAGTTTCATCTGCTGCTGAAATCACTTCCCCCGGTATAGCCACTATATTGACAGGTTTAGACCCTGAGGAGCATAATGTTTTTCCACCGAAGATGCTAAAACTAGTGAATCTATTAATCTCCCTGAATTTGCATCGAAGAGAGGGGTGAAATCTACAGTGATTATGGAAGCCGAAGGAGCAAATACTTTTTTGCGAACATTAGATAGCGTCGTGGAAGTGGAAGATACTGAAAATGTTGATGAGTTCGATAATGAGATTTTGGAAGGAGTTAGAAAATCAATTGGAAAATATGAGTTTATTGTCTGTCATTTGAGAACTATCGACGAATACCTTCATCAAGGAAAAAACTTGAGAGAGATGAGAGAAAGGTTAGAAGAAATCTTGAAGAGAATACACAGCTTAGGAAGGGAAGGGGACTATGTCACTATTTTGACTGGGGACCACAAAGCGCATGGTGATGTCATGGAAGGGAGTGACTACCTTCCTCTTATCCTCATGAACCCTGGAAAATACGAATCATGAGTAAGTTAATTTAATTGTTTTTGATCTGGCTTGAACGTATAAGTAAACGATTATTAAAGACTAAACCGGGGAGTTTTGGAATTTGTCGGTTAGTAATGTAAAAAAGAGAGACGGAAGAATCGTTCAGTTTGACCCACAGAAAATAACCGATGCTATTCATAAAGCCTTCATCGCAGAAGGCGTGCAAAACGGTATCCAGGCCGAGGATCTCTCTGATAAGGTTGTTAAAATTCTTGAAGATAAATTTGAAGAAGAGATACCGTCGGTTGAGGATATTCAGGATATAGTGGTTGAGGTTTTGGAAAGTGAAGGTTTTGAGGAGGTAGCGAAGGAATATTCTGATTATCGGGAGAAAAAGAGGAGGATTAGGAAACTTAAAGAGAAACTAGGAATGGATATTGAACCTAAATTGACTGTAAACGCGTTTGAGGTTGTTCGAGAGAGGTATCTTCTTAAGAATGAGGGGGGTGAACTGGTTGAGACTCCGACGGAAATGTTTCAAAGAGTGGCTAAGGCAATTGCAGAAGTAGATAAAAAACATGATGCTGATTTCGAGGATAGTTATGAGAATTTTTTTGAAATGTTAGGTAAACTTCAATTTCTCCCAAATTCTCCAACGCTTTTCAACGCTAACGCTCCTTTAGGACAGTTAAGTGCTTGTTTCGTTTTACCGGTGGAGGACTCTCTTGAAAGTATTTTTGAAACTGTTAAGAATACAGCCTTAATTGAACAGACGGGAGGGGGTGTGGGTTTCGATTTTTCAAGCTTGAGACCTAAGGGAGATATTGTAAAATCCACGAAAGGTGTGGCTTCAGGACCTGTTTCTTTTATGAGAGTGTTTGACACTGTTACTGAGGTTATAAAAGCGGGCGGTAAGAGGAGGGGGGCTATGATGGGTGTTTTACGGGCTGATCATCCTGATATTGAGGAATTTATTGAATCCAAATCGGAAGAGGGTCCTTTGAGTAATTTTAATATTTCTGTAACGGTGGGGGATGATTTCATGAGAGCGGTTGACGACGGTGAAACCATTGATTTGGTTAATCCCAGGACTGAGTCTGTGGTGGATGAGGTTGAGGCTAGAAAAATTTGGGATAAGATTGTTGAGAATGCTTGGGAATCTGGAGATCCCGGTCTTTTGTTTTTGGATGAGATAAATAGGAATAATCCTACTCCGGAAGTTGGGAGGATTACAGCTACTAATCCGTGTGGGGAGGTACCTTTGCTTCCTAATGAGCCTTGCAATCTTGGTAGTATTAATTTGAGTAAGATGGTTAATGAGTCAGAAGAGGGAGTTGAGGTTGATTGGGAGAAGTTAGAAACTGTTACGAAAAGAGCGATTCATTTTTTGGATAATGTGATTGATGCTAATTCATATCCTTTATCAGAAATTGAGGAGATGGCGAAATCGAATCGTAAGATTGGTCTGGGAGTGATGGGTTGGGCGGAATTATTGATAATGTTGGAAATCCCTTACAATTCCGAAGAAGCTCTTTCCTTGGCGGAAGAAATCATGAGTTTTATTTCGCAGAAAGCAAGAGAGAAATCTGTAGAACTCGGCCATGAGCGTGGGTCTTTTCCCAATTTCGACGAAAGTATTTGGAGTGAAGAATATGAAACGATGCGAAATGCAACCGTGACTTCCATCGCACCCACAGGTAGTATTTCTATCATAGCCGGTTGCTCTTCTAGTATAGAACCTCTTTTTTCGATTGCGTTTATGAGAGACGTTTTAGAAGGAACTAGACTATTTGAAGTGAATCCTATATTTGAAAGAGTCTCTAAGGAACGAGATTTTTATAGCGCTGATTTAATGAAAGAGATTGCCAAAAAGGGTTCCGTTCAAGAGATAGAGGGGATTCCTGAAGACGTAAAAGATCTTTTCGTCACCGCTTTCGATATAGAACCCGAATGGCATGTGAAGATGCAAGCCGCTTTCCAAAAACATGTCGACAATGCTGTATCAAAAACTGTAAACCTTCCCAAAAATGCAGGAGTAAAAGACGTAGAAAAAGTTTACCGGTTAGCTTGGGAATTGGATTGTAAAGGCATTACTATCTATAGATATGGAAGTAAGGAAGAACAAGTTCTCTACATAGGAGAAATGGAACAAGAGAAAACAGAAGATCAATTCACCTCAGCAAAATCAGAGTACTCCGGAGGACCAATGACAGGTATTTGCCCTCTCTGCGGGTAGATAATATAATTGCTAAAAATTTTCTAATTTGATTTAATAATCACTATCAAAAAAGAGATAATTATCTACCTTATTGGAAATATACCACCGGACTAACGCGGTCATTACTCTAAACTTGAGCTTCCGCTTCTTCATCTTCGGATCTTAATTTTTCTATTTTTTCGATGAATTCTTCTTCTTCCGATTTTTGAGAACCGAGCTGTAATTCTACCTCTTCACCGTCACTTTGTACGTCAAAAATTTTCGGAAATTCTGCGTAATCAGGGTTTTTAATTTTACCGATTTCTCCCTCGGGAGTCTTTAGACTCACGCTTTCAACTTCTTCTATCCCACCAGCGACTTCACCATCCTGATTCTCAAGAATAAGATTTCCATCCTCAATCTTTGCGAACTTCGCTTCGCTTTCCTCTGCCTCCTCTTGAAGTTTCTCCTTATGTTTCTTGAGTACTTTAATGGCTTTGGTAGGTATTGAAACTTCTTCTCCCTTTATCGGTTCACCACAAATACGGCACTCTTCCACTTCTTCTTCCGGAAACATCTCATGACCGCAGTTGTCACACTCATATTCGTATAAATCCAATCTTCGTCCCTCTCCTCTAACAAATTTATAGTACTTCGTTTATCTATATTTTTTTGATTTTACTTAAATGTAGAAGATTTCCACCTCTAATACGACTCTAACTTCTCAAAAACAAACGCGAAAACCTAAAGCTGCTTTGATCCCTATTCCAACCAAAGAATCCATCATCGCTTACTACTTTTCCGATTTGAACTCTTGATACTTAGGATGTCTATGTTTCTCCCTTCTTTTCTCCTTATCTTGAAAGGTTCTCTTCTTCAAACTGTCGAGACCATCGTCAATGGCACGCATCAAATTCCAATCAGTCTCCTTGGCGTAAAGCATTCCGAGGTCTGTAGATAAGCGCAATCGGACACTGTACTCCTTCTGGTTTCCGCTTTTCCTATGTGAAACAACGTGAACGTACAAAATTAAGGGTTTGACAACCTGGTTGATTTTTTCCAAAAACCTTTGAATAAGATCGTACACCTGATTGTAAACATCCGGTCCTTCTTCGAGTCCATTTATCTGTACATAGACCTGATCTCTTTCTTTGAAACTGGCGAGAACTTGTATCAAATCATTTTGGGACAACACTCCTTCTATCTCTCCGTTTTTAGTGACTATGAGTGTAGATATATCGTGTTCGATCATTTTCCTCGCGGCTTCGGGCAATATTGAATCAGGGTTTATAGTAATAGGTGGTTTAGACATTATGTTCTGGACTTCTATCTTTTGAGACTCTCTTTCTCCCGTTCTATCCCCTTTTTCTTGCCTCTTCATCCTAGTATTCATCGGTTGAAATCCTTCTTCCATGAAATCTTGTATCCCAACCATACCACTAAGCACACCTTGATCGTCTACAACTGGAAGAACTCTAACGTCGTACCTATCCATCATAGATTTCGCCTTGCTAATATCTTCACTAGCCTCGATAGTCACTGGAGAAGGAGTCATGAATTCCTGCACCGTTGTCTTTTTCAACTCATCCAGATTGGGAATGACCTCCGTTAGATTTTTCCTAGTCAAAAAACCTACATAAACTCCCGATTTGGAAGTTACAGGCACTCCCCGATAGTCGGAAGAAAGTAAAACCTCGCTGACGTCAACTATAGAGTCGTCTTCATTTACCTTCGGACCTTTGTGGATAATATTCTTGATTTTGGTGGAAAAAGACAGATTCCTCCGTTCAATAAATAAGTCGTCGCTCAACACCCCAACTACTTCTTCATCACGCACCACAGGAATCTCTTTCAGATTATGCTTATTCATAACCCCAATCGCATGAGAAACTGTATCACTAGGCTCTAAGAAAGGTAACTTCTCACCCATTAGGTCCCCCACTTTATAGTAATCTACTTTAGCCATAATTCATCACCCCTCTCTAGTAGAGAGTATATAAACTGAAAAATAAAGATAAGCCTCAAAGAACGAGTGTTTATAGAAAGAAAAGCTCCCCACATTCTACTCATTTCCAACCTCCAAAAAGAAACAATAACAATTAAGAAATTTACACACGAAAAAATCAATCCCCATAGAAAGCATGCTTAAAAGTGTTATAAAATCTCAAAAACCCAAAACAATCAGAAAACCAACTAAACAAGCAACCTAAGGTCTTGGCCAACCTTTACCAATAGGGAAATATTCGAAAAAGATCCGCACATTATCCAAATGATTAAACGCTTCTAATACCGTTTTCAATTTTTCTATTGTTCTCAGACTTCCCTATTTTCTCGCAGAATAAAAGACAAAAACATTCTCAACTCTAACAATTGAGAAAATATGCGGGGGTGGGGGTTCGAACCCCAGAAGGACTACTCCACTAGGTCCTAAGCTTGGCCTTCCCCCAGGTATTTTGGGGGAATCTAGCCCCTTTGACCACTTGGGTACCCCCGCTCGTAGTTTAGTCAATCGCTAACCTTGATAAATTCTGGGAGGGTTTATTATTTGAAGGCTCTATCTCTTTGCGACATTTTTTCGTATCGTGATTTTTTCTTCCCTTCTTTTTTGCAATCTTTGCAATACCAATCCCCTGATACTTTTTTGGCACATTTCTTGTGAACTTCTTTACCACAATTGGTACATTCTATCGGGGCTTTTTCTAATGTTTTTTCACATATTGGACATTCTGCCAATCAAACCACCTCAGTATCAAACTTATCACAGTACTGCACTTAAGTAGCTTCGCTAAATAAAAGAAATTCTCAAATTATCTTTTTATTATTTTTAAATCTAGGCTGATACTCCTTTACTAGAAAGACCTTTCGGAATTTTAGGAGAACTTTCTTTAAAAACGCCGACTGCCGAGATTACGCCGAATATCCCGCTAATAATCGTGAGGTATAATCCCCATGCTGGACTATGTGCCGCTTCCATAGTTAGTAAAAATGCAAAAGCTCCTATTAGAGCGAGTGCAGATCCTATAATTCCTAAACCCCCATCAGTATATGGTCTATATTTCTGGAGGGTTCCTATCCGATAAGCTCTAAAATTCACAGTTGCACCGAATATAGCTATAAAACCTCCAGCGAAAGCTAGTGGACCGTTCCAAGTGTTTAACCCGGAGCTCATGATTACTTCGCCTTGGACTGAAACCCAAGGTGCGAGAGTCCCAATGATTACTATTATGCCTGCGATTAGTAAGAATATCTCAAATCTTATGCTCGTTTCAATAGATTCTCGTTTTCTTCTCATCTATTTCCCTATTCGAAATAAACCTAACCCCTATAAAACAATACGGATTCTCACTATAATTTACCTTTTTACTTGGATGAATCTGATTTAAAATTTAATAATCTAAAGGAAGAACATGAATCGGTGTTAATCCTAATGTTAAATACTGACCTTACGGACTTGCTGGATATTGAGTACCCTATTATCCAAGGTGGTATGGTTCCAGTTTCCGAAGCAAAACTCGCAGCAGCAGTCTCCGAAGCAGGAGGTTTAGGAATTATCGCTTCCCCTAACTTTGAAACACCGGAAGACTTGCGGGAAGAAATTCATAAAGCGAAAGAATTGACGGATGAACCGTTGGGAGTCAACATTAGTCTGTATCCAGCTTCACGACCTTTGCCTAATGAAGGATATATTGAGGTTTGTATCGATGAAGGTATTAAAGCGATTGAAACTTCTGGGGTGAGAAGTCCAGAAGAGTTCGTGGACACATTGAAAGACGGTGGCGTAAAACTCATCCACAAAGTAGCAGAAGTAAAGCATGCCAAAAAAGCTGAAGAAATTGGAGCGGACGCTGTCGGAGTAGTAGGAGTCGAATGTGGAGGCCATCCAGGGTTAAACAACTTAACAACGATGATTTTAACCCCGCTAGTAGACGATGCAGTAGACATCCCAGTTATAGCAGGAGGAGGAATAAGAAACGGAAAAACCCTCACAGCAGCCTTAGCAATGGGAGCTGACGGCGTCGTCATGGGGACAAGATTCTTAGCTACCGAAGAATGTCAGATACATCCCGATTTTAAACAAGCAATGATAGAAAAAGACCAAACCGACACAGAAATAGTGATGAAATGTATCCAAATGAACACTCGAGTACTAGAAAACGAAACGGTAGAAAAGATTTTAGAGAAGGAACAAAAACTCGAACAAGAAAACGCTGATTTTGAAGAAAGACTAGAAGAACTAATGCCCCTAATCAGTGGAGAACAATCCAAAATTAGACGAGGGAATAGCAGCTTGCGGACAAGGCCTCGGTTCAATTGACGAAATAATGAGTGTGGAAGAAGTGATTAACAATATGGTTGAGGAAGCTGGCGAAGTTATTGATGATTTGTATTCTTTGAAAAGTTAAAGTAAATTAAAAAATCAATTATGTCCGGTTTAGAGAGGAGAGAAATATGTCTTATGACGAGATTTTGTGTAAAAGAGATAATCATCTAACTGAAATAACGATTGACAGGCCAGACAATTATAATACTTTTACTCCAACTTTGACTAAGGAGTTCAAAGACGCTATATTTAATCACGCAGATGATGGAAAGACTCGAGCTATTCTTATAATGGGTTCTGGGGATAAATTTAGCGCAGGTGCTGATTTGAAAACACCTCTGGAAAAATCAGTTGCAGAAGAGAGTGATATTGAGGAAATATTTAGAGAAGGGATAGGAAGATTTCATGAAGCTATAAACAAGATTCAAAAAATGCCGAAACCGGTCATCTCGGGAGTAAACGGTACAGCTGCAGGGGCGGGATTTAGTCTCGCTATAGCTTGTGACTTGACCCTAATTTCTGATAAAGCTTCTTTAGAATTTGCTTATACTAAAACTGGTCTGACTGGTGATGGAGGATCTACTTTTAATCTTCCAAGACTGGTTGGTTTGAAAAAAGCAATGGATATTGCTATGCGATCACCAAAAATAAGTGCTCAAGAAGCGGTCGACCTTGGATTAGCAAACGAAGTTATTCCTTCTAAAAATTTTAAGGAAGATGTGAGGGAGAAAAGCGAAAAATTAGCTAATGGACCGACAAAATCGTTAGGTTGGATAAAAAAATTATTGAGAGAAAGTTTCGACGTTTCTCTAGAAAATCGTTTAGATAAGGAACTAGATACCTTTTGCGAAGCATTAAACACTGAAGATTTTGAAGAAGGAGTCAGAGCCTTCTTAGAAAACGGAGAGCCAGAATTCAAAGGTAAATAATTTTTTGAAAACTCTTTTTTCTATTTAACAAATTCTTACAAATTTATAATGATTTTTTAGGCAGCCGAAAGATATGTTAATTCGATTATGAAAATAGTTGCACTTATAGGATCTTTTAGAAAAAACGGGAACAGCACTTTAGCGGCAAAATATATAGCTCAAGAGCTTGATGCTGATTTAGAAATTTTGAGATTAACAGATTATAAAATAAAGCCTTGTAAAGCATGTTACGCTTGTCTCCTCGGAGATAAATGCAAAATAGATGACGACGTTTATCATATTTATGAAAAAATAAAAGAAAGTGACAAAATCCTGATTAGTTCACCAGTGTATGTTTTCGACGCAACAGGCCCGCTAAAAACTCTTCTTGATCGACAATTGATGGCAATAGATTATTTTGAAGAGTTTTCAGAAAAAGATGCTGCTGTTATAACCTCTCATGGTTTCGAAAATATGAAGGGATGGGCCGCCTCCACTCATTTGGCCTTAGCTAGGGTTATAGGTTTGAATGTGGTTGGGAATGTTGAGGTAAACGCTGCTCTTCCTGGTGAAGTTTTGGCGGAGGATGAGAATAAAGCGAAACTTGATAGGATTGTGAAAGGTTTGGAGGAAGAAGAAGTTGTTAGGTTTGATGGTCAGTGTCCTATTTGTTTGAATACGTCATTTAGAGTGGATGAGGTGATTAATTGTATGATTTGTGGTTCAAAGTTTGATCAGAGCATGAATTTGATAGAGGAAGGGGAGCGTTTACAAGAAAATTGGTTCGAAGATCACTTCGGGGAATTGAAAAAGTTGAAAGAGGAGTATGTAAATAGGATTGACGAACTTAATGAAGCTGTTGAAGAGGTTTTGGAAGAATCTGACTAGTTTTAAATAAATGATTTTTAGAACCTTTAATCGTCTATGCCTACTACAAAAAATTCTAAAGAGGCAGAAACCGGAAAAATTGTTTCTAAAAATCCAGCGACATTAGAGGTAAATGAAGAGATAGAACCAACTCCGCCTAGTGAAGTGAAAGAAGCGGTGGAGACAGCGAAAGAGGGGTACTATAATTGGAAGGAAAAGTCGGTGGAAGAACGTATAGATATTTTAAAAGAATTTCGAGAATTGCTTTTGGAGAAGAAACATGAGATCGGGTCTGTTATTTCTTCTGAGACTGGAAAGCCCAAAGGAGAAGCAATTCTGTCCGAAATCCCTCCAGTGCTTGACGCTGTCCGGTTTGTCGAGAAAAACGGGAAGGACCTATTGGAAGAAGAACTTTCTTTAGGATATTTGGATTTGTTGGACAGAAAGAGTAAGGTTATTCGAGAACCAGTGGGAGTAGTAGGGTTAATAACTCCATGGAACTATCCGTTAGGAATACCTGGCTCCGAAGTAGTTTCATCCTTATTCGCAGGAAACAGTATTGTGCTCAAACCAGCTGAACAGACAACCCTCACAGCAAAAAAGATGGAAGAGCTTTTAAAAGAAGCAGGAATTCCAGATAACGTCTTACATATCATTCCTGGATGGGGAGATACAACCGGTCAAGCTCTTGTAGAATCTGATATAAACCATATCAGTTTCACCGGAAGTACTGAAGTAGGAAAATCAATAAGAAAAACCGCTCACTCAAATCAAATAACAACACATCTAGAACTCGGCGGTTCCGACCCCGCAATTGTTCTCAAAGATACAGATTTAGAACTAGCAACCGCCGGTATTACTTGGGCAAGATTCACCAATGCAGGCCAAACTTGTTCTGCAGTCAAAAGAGTTTTTGTGGAGGAAGAAATTGAAAACGAATTTAAGAGACTAGTAGTTGAAAAAGTGAAAGATTTAAGGATTGGTTACGGAGAAAATCAATCTTTCGATATGGGGCCACTAATCAGCGAAGAAAGTGTAGAGAAAATCAAAAAACAAGTTAAAAAATCCGTCAATATGGGAGCTAGATTGTTGGCTGGAGGTAAAAAGATCGAAGAGATGCAGGGCTTCTTTTTCGAACCCACTGTTCTTACCGATGTTACTCAAGAAATGCCTGTTATGAAAGAGGAAACATTTGGTCCTGTTCTTCCGATCATGTCTGTGAAAGACGAGAACGAGGCTGTTGAATTAGCGAACGATTCTAAGTATGGCTTGACAGCTAGTATTTGGACCCGAGATGTGGATCAGGGGGAAGATTTAGCTCAAATGATTGATGCGGGAACAGTGACTATAAACGACCATGCGTATACCTATGGTTTGAACGCTACCCCTTGGGGAGGTGTGAAAGACAGTGGAATGGGTCGTTCTCATGGGAGGTGGGGTATTGAGGAGGTTACTAGAACTAAGCATGTTCACACTGCTAAGGGGGAGACGATTCCGAAAGGTTCCAGAATCAAAGACCCTTGGTGGTTCCCGTATTCTGATGACTTTGAAGAAGTCTTGGGCGAATCATTAGATGTTCTATACGGAGGGAAGATTAAGAATAGAATAAAAAATATCATCCCCTTAATCCGAAAGTTTGTGAAAGATGGGGAAGGACTTTTCTAAATAAGCTCAAACAATTATTTTTCAAAAATATTCCAGCTTTTGTACAAATTTCTCTTAATATTTTTAGAAAAACATACCTTTCATGTTCTACAAGCAAGCTCTTCTAGAAAATTCGATAATATAAAATAATTTAATCCTGGTCCACCATTTTGTCTAATCCGGGTTTTTCAATCCATGATGAAAAATAATAATAGATAAAACACTATCTATCTCTTAGAGAGGATATCCTTGAAAGTCCTTTATGTCGACGATGAACCTGACTTACTGGAACATGCAAAAATCTTCATGGAAAAAGCGGACGATAGATTAAATGTTAAAACCGCACAGTCAGGAAAAAAGGCTTTAGAAATGATCGAAAAAGAGGAGAATTTCGAGGTTATTGTATCAGATTATAAGATGATAGGGTTAGATGGACTTGAACTTCTAAAAAAAGTAAGGGAAAAGGGAATTGAAACTCCTTTCATATTCCTTTCAGGAAGAGGAAACAAGGAAGTTGAAAATGAGGCTTTAAATTCTGGTGCAGATGAATTCATCCAAAAAAAGGGCTCTCCTAGAAAACTTTACAATAAACTAAGCCAAACCATACCAAGAGTGTTGGAAAAAGATTAGAAGAATTTTAAATCTAATAATTTGGTGAAATTTTGACTATTTTTTACGGACCTGTTTCCTCTTGGAGACTGGGAAAATCCCTTGGCATAGATCTTATTTGTAATATGAAGGTATGTCCTTTCGACTGTACTTATTGTTCTCTCGGTGATACTACTGAAAAAACAGTTGACAGAAGGATTTTTACCTCAATGCAAGAGTTCCGTGAAGGATTTGAAAATATTCCTGACAAAATAAAGCCCGATGTGCTGACTTTTTCCGGAACTGGAGAACCCACCCTAGCTAAAAATCTGGGTGAAAGTATCAAATTTGTAAAAAAGGTTTCCGATTTATCAGTAGCAGTATTAACAAATTCTTCACTAATTCATTCAAAAAAAGTGAGAGATGAATTATCAGAAGCCGACATAGTAGTTGGCAGTTTAGATGCTTCAAATGGAGAAATTTTTCAAAAAATTAACAGACCTCACTCTTCTCTAAAGCTAAGAAATATTATTGATGGAATGAAGCAGTTCGGAAAAGAATATAATGGAAAATTTTTTTTGGAAATAATGTTTGTTCAAAAAAATAGAAAATTTTCCGAAGAAATAGCAAAAATAACTAGTGATATAGACCCTGACGAGGTCCAACTTAATACTCCTCTCAGAAAAAGCTCCGCACAACCGTTATCTCAAGAAGAACTGAAAAGAGTACAAGAAGATTTTGAAAACCTTGAATATCGAACCGTTTACGAAGCCCAGAAAAAAGAAGTCAAGAAAAAAATTGGAAAACAAAAACTAAGATTCTTAAAAAGAGGAAATAGTTAGAAAATTTCCAAGCCTCAACAAATTAACAAAATTAAGATTTTATTGACGGGAATACTAGCATTACTAGGTTAAGATGGAAGAAGATTCTCAAAACGAAGAAACAGAAATGTCTCACGAAAAAATGCTAAAAGACTTCAGAAGACGGTTCATAATATCTATTATAGTAACTATACCCATTCTACTGCTTTCCACCCAACTCCAAACTTGGCTCAACTTCACACTCACCTTCTCCGGGCGAAAATACGTAATGCTCTCCCTCTCAACATTCATATTCTTCTACGGCGGATGGCCTTTCCTGAAAGGAATTTACACCGAATTGAAAAGCAAGTCCCCAGGAAAGATGACACTAATTGCTGTAGCTATATCCGTAGCTTAT
>CAZSNS010000036.1:11673-20240 GCA_964608515.1 Hadarchaeota archaeon (SeqCode) | reverse complement strand
TTTGATTTCGGGAAAATCAATAACTAGCTGTGATAATCTTAAAAGGTGTTCTTCTATTTTTCGTAAAATTTCAGAAGAGTTTTCCCTATTTTGAATTTTTTCAACTATTCCTGCATCTTCCATCAAACAATTAGCAAGGGTTTGATTCAAAGGGGGAAATCCTACTGAAATATCCAAATCTTTTTTTGCTTCATTCCCTCTTTCCCCTAACAAAATAGAAGAACCGAAAACAGGGTCTTGAACGGAACCTAGAACCAGTTCAAATTCTGAGTCTTGTACCATTTTATGCACCGTCATTCCTTCAATATTGGCAGAAGGTTTTCTCTCCTTTACTCGTTCCATCATGCTCTCAAATTTCTCCTTTACTTCTTCCTCAGAAGTTAAATTCCGAGCGATACCCTCAACCCCCTCTTTTTTAAGAATATCTGGTGAACTAATTTTCAAAACAGCTGGAAATCCCAGTCTTGAAGCATGCTTTGCAGCCTCTTCAGGGGTTTTAACTTCTTTAATCTCAGGGCCTGGAATTCCATAAGTTCTTAAAACCTTTTTTGATTCGGCCTCACTCAAAACCTTCTTGTCCTCTCTTGCCTTTCTACGAAGCATCACTTTAAGATGATATTTAGGTGGAGTTCTATTAACAGGTAATTCTTCAGGAGTTTCAAGTAGACGCTCCAAATTTCTAGCATGTTGATTCAGATACATATAAGCCTCAATGGATTTTTCTGGAGTGGTCTGAACGGAAAACCCATTCTCTCTCAAATAATCTTGTCCTTTATTACCATCATCATCCATCCAGCAAGCCAACACAGGTTTCTCTGTAAAATTCTTTAATTCGGAAACAGCTTCAGCAGACTCTAGAGAAGATAATCTATCATCATGAGAATAAATAAACATAACTCCGTCTACAGCTTCAGCAGACAAACAAAGCTCCAATGTTTCCTTAAGAGTCTCCGCAGAAACCGCTCCCTCTAGAACAACCGGATTACTTACCCCCTCATCAACAGACAAAATATTTTCCAACTCCTGCCGCGTTTCTTCCGAAAAAGATGCTTTGACACCTCCTCTATCCAACAAAGCATTCTCAGCCTTAGAAGCCGGAGCAGATTCATTCGAAATAATCGCCAATCTTGAACCTTCTGGAAGATTTTGCCTAGCTAATATCTCAGAACAAGAGAAAAGATCCTCAACAGTCTCCACTCTAGTTATACCTGCTCTTTTGAACATCCCCTCATACATCTCATCCGTACCAACTTTATCCCCCAGTAAAGAAAATATATCTTCACGAAAATCCCTCTTATATCTCCCCGCTTTCACCGCCATCAGAGGTTTTGTTCTCGCTACACTCCTAGCAGCACTCATAAATTTTTGAGCGTTTTCAATTTCTTCTATATACATCAAAATACTCTCAGACTCAATATCTCTACCAAAATAATCTATCAAATCACCAAAATCAATATCCACCATCTCACCTACTGAAACAAAATCGCTAAACCCAATCTTACTACTCATGGCCCAATCCAAAGCCGAAGAAGACAACGCCACACTCTGCGAAATAAATGTTATCTCCCCGGACCGGGGCATCTGATCTGAAAGAGAAATATTCAAATTCTGAGAAGGATGAATAACACCGAAACAATCCGGACCCATTATTCTCATACCATATTCTTGCCTAATTCTACTCAACTCATTTTCTATTTCCTTTCTTCTCGGATCTGTTTCAGAATAACCGAAGGAGGAGGTTATTATGATACCAGCTATATCTTGTTTGGCACATTTTCCGACCTTATCCAAATCAACAGGTTCATCCTCGGTCAAAACCCCCAAATCGACAGGAGTTGGTAATTCTTCTAAACTGGAAAATGTTTCAAAATCATGAATTTTATCATTTTCAGAAGAAATAGGATAAACTTCACCCTCCCACTTTTCAGACAAGTTTTCAAGAATAGCCTCCGTCGCCTGGTTTTTTTTGTCTGCATCAATAACTGCAATTGATTCGGGTTCGAAAATTTTATCTAAATTTTGATAGGACATAAGGTATCACAAACAAAGGTCTATTATATTCTTTACGAAGCTTATTTATATTTCCAAGCTCCCGAAATTTCCAAACCTGAAAAAATTATACCGATTCTTTCAATCACGAGCAGATTAAGAAAAACACCAAACAAAAAATTTTCCGTTTTTAAACCAGCTTCTCCGAAAAGATTGGTGGATGTTCTCAAAAAACACAGCAATCCACTAAAATTCGAAAAATAGGGAGGTGAAGAAATGATTAGCAACGAAGCTTTGGAAAAAGAAACAGAAACAAATAGTTCTTCAACGCTCCGAATAGTAGCGAAAAAAGAGGAAGAAGAGGAACCATTCACAGTCAATATACCTGTTAAGGAAAACAAATTCTCTCTGGTTCTACCAAACGGGTTCATAAACTGGCCAAAAGGAAAGCCATATCCCGACCCGATCGAAGTGAAAATCGACGAAGAGAAAAGTCTGTGGTTAAATTTCGGTGTTTCTGAAGAATACGGTTTCTACGCAACGATGAATATTAGTGAAAACGGAGAAGACTAACGAAAATTAACTGGACTACGCTTCAATGCGTGGTCCGGTTCTTTTTCTATTTTTTCTTTTTTGAGATTGTGCTTTTTTTAAAAGAATTTATTAGGGCAACTTAAAAAACATTGAAGGAATTAAATTACAAGCTAACCACAAACTATATGGTGTCTTAATGAACGAAGCCAAAATTGAGAACATTCGACCGAGAAAGATTTTGGACAGTCGCGGAAATGGAACAATCGAAGTAGATGTAAAAATTTCTGGGAATAATGGGAAAACCGGATTTGGTAGAGCTGCAGCTCCAAGCGGAGCGAGCAGAGGGGTTCATGAAGTAGTAGCTTTTTCCGGTCAGAGTGTAGAAACATCAATTAACGAATTAGATGAGGTTATTCCAAATTTAGAAGATTTTACTCTTTCCAATTTCTCTGAAATAGATGAAAAAATGAGAGAATTAGACGGGACCGATAACCTTAGGAAAATAGGAGGAAACGCTATAGTCGCTCTATCTATGGCAAGTGCAAAAGCTTTAGCCGATTTAAAAGATCTTCCTCTATTCAAAAATTTGAAAGTGGACGAGAACTACGAACTGCCTTACCCTTTAGGAAATGTTTTAGGGGGAGGGGAACATGCTGGCGAAACAGCACCAGATATCCAAGAGTTCCTTTCACTTCCTGTAGGAGCTGAAAGTTTTGAAGAAGCTGCTTTTGGTAACGCCAAAGTTCATCAAAGAGTAAAGGAATTCGCAAACGAGGAAGACCAGGCTTTCACTGGCGGTAAAAGTGATGAAGGTGCATGGGCTCCTAATATTTCGGATAAAAAAGCTTTGGATATCGTTTCTAAAGCGTGTGAAGAGGTTTCGGAAGAATTAGGTTTTGAAATAGGAGCAGGTCTCGACGTCGCAGCTAGTAGTTTGTATGACGAAGAGAGGGAAAAATATGTGTATAAGAGGGAAGGTGCTTATAGGAATACTGGCGGTCAGATTGACTTAATTTTGGATTATATTGAAAAATATGATTTAATTTATGTGGAGGATCCTATTGAGGAAGAGGATTACGAAGCTTTTTCGGAAATCACGGAAAAAGCTGGTGATGATTGTCTAATCTGTGGGGACGATCTTTTTGTTACGAATGTGTCTAGAATTGAGAAAGGTATGGAGATGAACTCGGCAAATTCTGTTTTGATTAAACCCAATCAGATAGGTACCTTAACTGCCACAAAGGAAGCTGTGGATTTATCAGTGGAAAATGATAGTGTACCTGTGATTTCTCATAGATCTGGAGAAACAACCGATAATACTATATCTCATCTTGCCGTTGGTTTTGAATGTCCTGTGATAAAAACTGGAGTAGTTGGCGGTGAAAGGATAGCAAAACTTAACGAGCTTATTAGGATAGAAGAGAAACTAGGAGAAAAAGCAAAAATGGGAGAATTAAAATGACACCAGAAGAACTTGAACAGATCGAAAGTGCTGGAGAAGAATTAGAAGAACCTCTGACGGACATGGAACAATATTTGGCTAGTGGAGTACATATAGGAACCCGACAAAAAACAGGGGACATGGCTCCCTATGTTTATCGAGTCAGATCAGACGGATTATTTGTGCTCGATGTGCGGGAAGCAGACAATCGAATAAGATCCGCTGCCAAACTAATATCAAATTACGATCCTGAGGATGTATACGCAGTTTCAGCCAGGCAATATGGGCAAAGACCCGTCGAAAAATTTGGAGAAGTTACTGACGTGAAAACAAAAGCAGGAAGATTTATCCCAGGAACCTTAACCAATCCGTCTTATGAAGGATATATAGAACCAGAATTAATTCTTGTGACTGACCCGGTCGCAGACAAACAACCGCTACAAGAAGCCTCAACTATAGGAGTTCCTATAATAGGAATTTGTGACACGGATAACGAAACAAGAAACATAGATCTGGTAATTCCAGCAAATAACCGAGGAAGAAAAGCCTTAGCCCTCGTTTACTGGTTGCTTGCAAAACAAGTTCTCATCGAAAGAGGAGAGCTAGAAGAGGACGAAGAGTGGGAAGTATCTTTAGAAGAATTTGAAACACAATTCTCTGAGGAGTAGTCATGCCACCCACCAGACCCCCAGCGGTCGCCGGGCGTTTTTACCCAGCTTCAAAAAAAGCCTTAGAAGAAAAAATCGAAAAAAGCTTCAAACACGAACTAGGGCCTGGGAAAATTCCGGATCAAAAATCTGGGAATAGTAAAGTTAAAGGAGCTATTGTCCCTCACGCAGGTTATGATTTTTCCGGTCCGATTGCAGCACATGTTTATAGAGAGATTGTAAAGGGAGGATTTCCAGAAAGTTTCATTATCATCGGACCGAAACATCCGGACCCTTTCGCCACAGGGACTATTCCTAATGTTGGTGTTTCAATGGAGGATTTTGAGCTACCTTTCGGCATAGTTTCTGTTGATGAGTCTTTGGCTGAGGAGATTGTTGGAGATTCTTTTGAAGTTGATTCGGATATGCATGCTTCAGAGCATTCGATAGAGGTTCAGTTGCCTTTCTTACAGTATTTTGAGTCTGATTTTAGATTTGTTCCGATTTGTATTTCTGAGCAAGAATTTGAGGTTTCTCGAAAAGTTGGAGAATCTATCCGAGAAGCCGTGAAAAATAAAAATGTCTGTATTATAGCAAGCACTGATTTCTCTCACGTCGGCCCCCGATATGGACAATCTATTCCTGAAGGTTTGGAAGCGGGCGAGTTTGCGGAAAAACAGGACAAAAAAGCTATTGAGAAAATCAAAAGTTTGGACGCGGAAGGATTGTCTGAAGTCGTGGAAGAGGAAAATATTTCCATGTGTGGTCCTGCAGGAGTTGAAGCAACTATTCTGGCGTTGGAAGATGATGTTGAAGAGGTTGATCTTTTGAAATATGCAACTTCTCAAGATTTTCGATCTGGCAAAAATGCGGTTGGGTATGGAGGAATTGTTTTTAAATAAACGGATTAACGCCGTATTTATGGGGTTGAATATGGATATTCTTGTAATAAAACTAGGAGGAAGCGCCCTCACTAACAAAGATGAAAAGTTTTCATTCAAAAGAGAAAAAATCAAGAAAATCGGCCAAGAGTTATCTTCCATAGAAGAAAAGTTTATCTTAGTTCACGGAGGCGGTTCCTTCGGCCATCCTGTAGCTTCGAAATACGATATAGCGAACGGTTATCACGAACGTGAACAATTATTAGGATTTTCAAAAACGCATAACGCCATGGAAAAATTAAATCAAAAAATCATTTCTATTCTAATAGACGTGGGAATACCGGCCGTTCCTGTTCAAACGTCTCTTTGTTCGATTGTAGAAAATGGTGAATTAGTTTCTATGGATTTAAAAAAAGTTGAAAGTTTTCTGGATTTAGGATTAGTTCCGGTTTTATATGGTGATAGCGTTCTTGACGGAAAAAAAGATATGAATATTTTGTCGGGTGATCAGATTTTAGCATATTTAGCAGAAGAATTTAGAGCAAAACAGGTGATAGTCGGTATGGATTCTGACGGAGTTTATACTAAAGATCCTAAGACAAACGAAGATGCGGAACTCATTCCAAAAATAACTCCTGAAAGTTGGGAAAATATTTCATCTTTGGTTGAATTTCCAACCGGGGAAGACGTCACGGGCGGAATAAAAAATAAAGTCAAAGTTTTGATTGATTTGGCAAAAAAAGGTATAGAATCCCAAATAATCAATATTGAAAATCCTAAAAATATAAGTAAAGCTATCCGAAGCGATAAGAAAGTTGGAACGAAAATAAGTAAGGAGTGATCCCATGGAAAATGAAACTTCAAAAAGAAAATTAGACCATATGAAATCTTGTTTGGAGAAAAACGTAGAAGCACACGATAAAAACACTGGCTTTGAAAACATTGACTTAATCCATCAAGCTACCCCTGAAATTAATCTAGAAAACATCGACACAAGTACAACTTTTTTCGGAAAAAAACTAGCCGCTCCCATAATAATATGCCCAATGACTGGAGGGCACGAAAAAGGAAAACAAATCAACAAAACACTAGCAAGCGCCGCTCAAAATATAAAAGTAGCCTTCAGCGTAGGAAGTCAAAGAGCAGCTATAGAAGAACCTGACCTTGAGAAAACATATAAAGTTCGTGATGTCGCACAGAAAATATTACTGTTTGGAAATTTAGGAATAACTCAACTGAACCACAACTCCGGAATAGAAAAAGCTAAAAAAGCGATTAATATGATCGACGCAGACGGATTAGGGATACACCTCAATCCACTACAAGAAGCCATACAACCAGAAGGACACATAGATTTCCAAGGGGCAATAGAAAGCGTTTCCAAAATAACTTCAGAATTAGACCATCCTGTTTACATAAAAGAAACCGGAGCAGGCATAAACAAAAAAATCGCTTCAAAATTCGAAAAAATCGGAGCAAGTGCTATAGATGTGAGCGGAGCTGGGGGAACAAGTTGGGCCGGAGTGGAAGCGACTAGGGATGAATCTAGGACTGAGGTAGGGAATGTTTTTTGGGATTGGGGTATTCCGACGGCTGTTTCTACAGGTGAGGTTTGTGAAAGTGTGGGCGTGCCTGTAATTTCCAGTGGCGGTATAAGAACGGGTCTTGATGCGGTCAAGGCTTTGGCTTTGGGGGCTGATATAGTGGGGGTTGGGCTTCCTCTGTTTCGTGCTTCGATGAAGGGTGAAGAAAAAGTTATAGAGTGGTTGGAGGAGTTCATTCTTGAGTTAAAGATCGGTATGTTTTTATCAGGATGTAGTGAGATTTCTGAGTTGAATAATATTTCTTTAAAAATATCTGGGGAAGCTAGAGAATGGTTCAAATTCAGAAATTTGGACCTGGAAAGTTTTGAGAGGTGAAAAAATGTCAATTGAAATAACCCCGTTTGGAGGTATAGGAGAGGTGGGGAAGAATATGACTCTAGTTTCCATAGGTGATGAAAAATTCATAGTGGATATGGGGATAAAGCTTGAAAAATTGGTAAATCTGGGAAATAAAAACATAAGCGAAGCGGAGAGAAAAAAGTTAATCAATATTGGTGGAATTCCGGATGATTCAGATCTCCGTTCGGAAGAAATTTCCGGAATAATTCTAACTCATGGGCATTTAGACCATATTGGAGCCATTGGAAAATTAGCTCATGAATATGATGCCACTATTTATGCCACGCCTTTCACAGCAGAACTAGTGAAGCAAGTGATAGAAGAGGAAAGAAAATTCGAAGTAAACAACGAAATAAAAGAAATAGAACCTGGAGAAAACACAACTATCGATGATTTAGAAATAAATTTTGTGCCAGGAGCCCACAGCATACCCCAAAATGTTTTCCCGGCGATAAAAAGCTCCGAAGGAGTAGTCCTCTGCATAGGAGGATTCAAAATAGACAAAAATCCAGTTCTAGGACACAGTACAGACTACAAAACTTTAAAAAACCTGAGCAATGATGGAAAAGTCGTTTCCCTAATTTGCTCTGTCAAAGCAGACGAGCCCGAACCAACACCCTCCGAATCCCATGCTAAAAAAATGCTCAAAGAAGTAATGAAAAAAGCCAGCGAAAAAGGTGGTGGAATAATAGTAACAGCCTTTTCATCCCACATAGCCAGAATAAAAGAAATCGCCCAAATAGCCGAAAAAATAGACAGAACCCCCGTAATACTAGGAAAATCTCTAAAAAAGAAATGCAAAACTGCTGAAAAATTAGATTTAGTCGACCTTCCTTCAGAAACAAAAATTTTCGGACATATAGTGTCAATTAGAGAAGCTTTGGAAGTTATTGATGATTCACGGGAAAATTATGTTATAATTACTACTGGTCATCAAGGAGAACCGAATTCTCTCCTATCCCGAATAGCTGACAAAGTCGAGCCTTTTAAAGTTGGAGAAGAAGATGATATTATTTTCTCAGCTTCTGTCATTCCAAACCCTCTTAATATTTCAAATCGAAATCTTTTGGAAGCTAAACTTCAAGCGCAAGGAGCAAAAATTCATGCAAATGTTCACGTTTCAGGACATGCC
>CAZSNS010000036.1:0-11654 GCA_964608515.1 Hadarchaeota archaeon (SeqCode) | reverse complement strand
GTCAGCCTGGAACCATGGAATTACTTGAAGAAATATCTCCCGAACATGTCATACCCTTTCATGGAACTATAGAAAAAATAAAATCCGTGATAAATATTGGAAGAAAAATAGGTTTTTCAGAAAAACAGCTTCACTTAGTAAGAAACAAAGAGACATTCTCAACGGGTGATTGAATGGATGTAGTTGAATATCTAAAAAAGAAGAGCGAAATAATCGACGCAACAATTTACGAACTACTTCCAGAAGATATAAAACCAGAGGATTTAGCTCAAAGTTGCAGACACCTGATAAAAGCCGGTGGAAAAAGAGTCCGTCCAGTTCTCACTCTAACTGCATGTGAGGCTGTCGGAGGCCAACCCGAGGATGTTGTTGAATCAGCTGCTGGTTTAGAAATTTTGCACACGTTTACTCTTGTCCACGATGATATTATGGATAGAGATGATTTTCGGAGAGGTGTCAAAACAATTCACGAAGTATGGGACGATCCAATTGCAATAATAACAGGAGATGCTTTATTCGCTAAAGTTTTCGAAGCTATTGCAAGAAATGTAAAAAGTGTCGATTTACCAGCGGATAAAATGGTTCAACTTTTTGAAACGATAAGCGAAACAAGCTTTGAGGTCTGTCAAGGACAAGCTTTGGATATGGATTTCGAAAAACGGGAGAAAGTTTCCAAACCTGAATATATTGAGATGGTGGAGAAAAAAACAGGAGCTTTAATTCAAACCTCCACCAAAATAGGAGGATTACTAGGCGGAGGTTCTCAAGAGGAGGTTGAGTCTTTGTCAGAGTATGGAAGATTAATGGGAATAGCCTTTCAAGTTCAAGACGATTTGCTTGAGATAGCTGGAGAAACAGACAAGGCAGGAAAACCAATAGGTAGCGATATCAGAGAAGGTAAGTGGACATTTCTCGCCATACATGCTTATGAAAATGGATCAACCGGTCAAAAAGAAAAATTGTTAAATATTTTACAAGGCAGTGGTGGAAGCAAAGAAGATACTGAAAAAATAATGAATATTTTCGAAGAAACTGGCTCTATAGATTTCGCAAAAAAGAGAGCACAAGAATTAATTGAGGAAGCAAAATCTCAATTAGAAATTCTTCCTGAAACCAAACCAAAAAAGTTCTTACTCGAGTTAGCAGACTTTTCAATAAATCGGGAGATATAGAAAAAATGTCGGAAGAAGATATAGATAAATTAATCCACCAATGGGTTCTGACAAATGCAATAGAACACGATGGACAAGCAAGTACGAACGCAGTGATTGGAAAGCTTGTTGCTGAAAAACCTGAATTAAAGTCAGACATCCAAGAACTGAAGGGGAAAATAGAAGAGAAAGTAACTCAAGTTAATGAACTCTCACTAAAAAAACAAAAATCAAAACTAGAAGAAATAGGAGCCCCGGAAAGAGAAGAAAAAGAAGAAGGTGGATTAAAAGAACTGCCCGAAGCTGAAAAATATTCCGAAATAGTAACTCGATTCGCTCCAAACCCTAACGGGCCGCTACATCTTGGACATGTAAGAACCGCTGTTCTATCTTATGAATATGCCGAAAGAAACGATGGGAAATTTATCCTCCGATTTGAAGACACTAACCCTCAAGATGCTGAGGAGGAATTCTATGACATGGTTCGAGAGGATTTAGATTGGCTCGGTCTAGAATGGGGTGAAGAATATATACAATCAGACCGGATTGAAACTTATTATCAATATTTAGAAGAATTATTAGAAGACGGTAACGCGTATATTTGCACCTGTACCCCTGAAGAATTCAAAAAACTGAGAGATGAACAAGAACCTTGCCCTTGCAGAGATTTGTCTCCAGAAAAAAATTCGGAAAGATGGAAAAAGATGACGGAAGGAGACTACGAAGAAGGTGAAGCAGTAGTGAGAATAAAAACTAATCTCCAAGATCCAAATCCAGCTCTGAGAGAATGGCCAGCTCTGAGGATTGTAGACTCACCACACCCTAAAACTGGTGGGAAATACCGGGTTTGGCCTTTGTATAATTTTTCTGTCGCGATTGATGATCATGAGATGGGTGTTACTCATGTTCTTAGGGGTAAAGAGCATGAAGTTAATGAGAAGAGGCAAAGGCAACTTTTTGAACACTTGGGGTGGGAATATCCTACTGCTATTCAGCATGGTAGACTTTCTGTTTCTGGAACTGTTTTGAGTAAAACTGAAATTTCGAAAGGGATTGAGAGGGGGAAGTATGATGGTTATGATGATGTTCGACTGGGGACTTTGAGAGCGGTGCGGAGAAGAGGAATTACTCCGGAAGCGCTTCGGGAAATAGTTATCGATATAGGAACTACTCGAGCTGATTCGACATTAAGTATGGACACGCTCTACACCAAAAATAGAAGAATTATAGATGATGAAGCAAATCGTTATTTCTTTGTGAAAAATCCTGAAAAATTATTGATAAGTGACGCACCAGAGGAAGAAGAGACAGAAATTAGGTTACATCCTGATAATCCAGATCGGGGAGAACGTACTTTACCGCTGGTAAGAGAAAAAGGTAATCTAAAAGTATGGCTATCTCAAGATGATGTCAAAGAAATGGATGAAGGAGATATAGTCAGATTGAAAGATTATTTTAATTTCGAAATAACCTCTAAAAATCCGCTAAAAGCAAAATATGATAGTTTTGAACTAAAAGACGTGCCAAAAATTCAATGGATTTCTGGAAGCCCAAAAGAAACAGAAGTTCTTAAACCAGACGGAAAATCAGAGACAGGGTATGCAGAACCCGAAGTATCAACATTATCCGAAGGGGAAATAATCCAGTTTGAAAGATACGGTTTTGTAAGAATTGATAAAACCGATCCTAAAATCAAAGCGGTTTACACTCACTCCTAAGGACTAGATTTACATTATTTAGAAACTAAAAATCAACATCTAGAGATTCCAGAAGTTGTTCTAATTTATCAATGAAAATATCAGGGGAATGAACATCCGTTTTTTCTACATAATCGATAGCTCCAACCTCTTCTGGTTCTAAATCCTGTTCAACTGCTGTCAAAAGAGCTACATTGACGGAATATCCCCTTTCCCTTATTTTTTCTAAAACATCTAGTCCGTTCATTCCCGGCATTTTTCGATCCAAAAGCAATAAGTCCGGAGTTTCCTCTTCCAAATATTCAAGACACTCCTGACCACTACTCATCATTTCCACATCGTAGTCCTCCATTTCTAAGACGAGGGCAGCAATCTCCCTGTAATCTTTATCATCGTCAACTATTGCTATTTTTACAGTCAACCTCTCCATTCCTCCCTGATGGTTCGACAAGTTTTGGGGCTTTTATTAGTTAATCCCAATTCATCTAAATAATTAATTATAGAAAAACAGATTTCTCCCGGGAAAAACCACTAAACTTACAAACTTATAAATACTGACCTTTTCTTAAAGTTATCAAGCCACGCAGCGCGATGAATGATTAATTAAATCAAGGAGGTGCTGATTGTGGCAGATAAACCACTATATGTAAGATTTGAAGTTTCAAGAGATTTGGCGGACCGAATTTACAATATCGTAGAAGCAGCTAAAGACACCGGTGAGATTCGGAAAGGGACAAACGAAACTACGAAAGCAGTGGAAAGAGGAAATGCTCAATTAGTAGTTATGGCGGAGGATGTAGATCCTCCTGAAATATTAGCATATCTACCTCCTCTATGCGAAGAAAAAGATACACCATTCGGATATGTCCCTGAAAAAAGAGAACTAGGCTCTGCCGCTGGAATTGACGTTTCCGCGGCTTCAACAGCCGTTATTGATCCTGGCGAAGCGGAAGATGAATTGGAATCGGTCGTCGCCGAACTTGAAGAACTAAAAGAAGAGACAGAATAATTAGCTCACGAAAGGGATTCAAAATGCCCGAAGAAAAGAGTAGCATACCAGTCGAAGTAATTGAAATTAGAGGCAGAACTGGAGCCACCGGAGAGATTATGCAAGTTAAAGGCAGAATTCTTAAAGGGAATGATAAAGGGAGAATTATCACGAGAAACGTTAAAGGTCCTGTCCGAGAAGGAGACACTCTAATGCTTCGAGAAGTCGAAAGGGAAGCTAAAGAGATAAGGGAGCCATAAAATGCCAGCTTCTAAAACTTGTTCTTTTTGCGGGGGGAATATAACCCCTGGAAAAGGTCTTATGTACGTTAAGAATGATGGGTCTGTACTATATTTCTGCTCCGGGAAATGTAGAAAAAATATGATTGACTTAGGTCGGAAGCCCGAGAATTTGGAGTGGACTGAGAAGGGTTAATCACGGTCAAATTCCCTCAGTTGGGATTTTTTCTTGTTTTTAACGACACCTTTTTAAAATCATTAACTCGTGTATTTTTTGGATAGAATGTCGGAAAATGTTAGGCAACCTATAATATCTGTACTAGGACATGTAGATCATGGGAAAACTCTACTACTGGATAGTATTCGCGGGACTACCGTGGCTAGTAGAGAAGCGGGTGCTATAACTCAACATATTGGAGCTACTGAAATTCCGGTGCCTACTGTAGAAGAGATTTGTGGAAGATTTCTCGACAAATTTGCGAAAAAAGGGGTGGAGCTTCCAGGTCTTCTTTTTATAGATACGCCAGGTCATGAAGCTTTTGCTAATCTTAGAAGTAGAGGCGGCGCGCTGGCTGACTTGGGTATTTTAGTCGTGGATATAACTGAAGGTTTCCAACCGCAGACAGAAGAATCTATCAAATATTTAAAGAACAATCAAACCCCATTCGTGGTCGCAGCCAATAAGTGTGATTTACTCCCCGGGTGGAGGCCGGAAGAGAAAGCTTGTTTTATGGATACTTATCCCGAGCAAAACGATCGAGTTAAGGACGATTTGGAAGAGAAACTTTATGAGATTGTAGGGAAGCTTGATGAGTACGGGTTTTCTTCCGAACGTTTTGATCGTATTCAAGAATTTAAAAATGAGATTGGGATTGTGCCGACAAGTGCTAAAACTGGTGAAGGGATTCCCGAATTATTAGCAATTCTGGCTGGATTGGCGCAAAGGTACATGAAAGAAGATTTGAGCGTGGAAGTTTCAGGACCGGCTCGTGGTACAGTTCTGGAAGTGAAGGAAGAGAAAGGTTTGGGAAAAACTCTTGATGCTATTATTTATGATGGTACTCTGTCCACTCAAGATAAAATTGCAGTCGGGGGGCTTGAAAAGGTTATGATGACGAAGGTTAGAGCTCTCTTACAACCTAAGCCTTTGGATGAAATCCGTGATCCTCAGGAGAGATTTAAACATGTCGATAATGTCGCCGCGGCCGCGGGTGTAAAGATAGCAGCGCCCGAGATAGAAAACGCAATAGCTGGCGCTCCAATTTACGGAATAGAATCAGATGAAGACGTTGATGAGATTTGTAAATTGGTTAAAGATAGATTAGAAAGTATAAGGATTGAAACCGAGAAAAACGGTATAATTGTTAAAGCTGACACGCTCGGCTCGCTTGAGGCTTTAGAAAACCAACTTCAAGCTAGCGATATTCCGATAAAAAGAGCAGATATAGGAAACGTCGCACGTCAAAACATCGTGGAAGCCAGTGCCGTAGGAGAGGACGATCCCTTACTTGGAGCTGTTTTAGCATTCAATGTGGATATCCTACCTCATGCTGAAGAAGAAGCAGAAAAAAGAGATGTAAAAATAATCAAAAACGATGTCATTTACAAACTTATTGAAGATTACGAAGAATGGGTTGAAAAAGAAAAAGAAAGAATCAGGGCGGAAAAACTAGAAGGATTAAACCGGCCCGGAAAAGTTTCCATAAAACCTGGATATGTTTTTAGAAATAATGACCCAGCTATCGTTGGAGTGGATGTATTAGGAGGGATTTTAAAGCCTGACTTTCCGCTGATGAACAAAGAAGGTGAAAATATCGGATATGTTAAAGAGCTTCAAGAACAACAGCAAAGCGTTTCAAAAGCAGAAACGGGAGATGAATTAGCTCTTTCAATTCAAGGCCCTACTGTCGGGCGGCAAATTAAGGAAGGGGACGTTTTATATGTTGATATTCCAAGTGAGGAGATGGTTAAGCTTAAGGAACTTTCCGATATGCTCTCTGAAGACGAGAAGGGAGTTATGGAAGAAATTATATCCATTAAAGAAGAAGAAAATCCAACCTATGGGGTGATGTAAATGCCTAGAATCGTAATCTCAAACCCTAATACCGGGAAAGCGTATCAGATAGAGCCAGAAGAATCCCAATTTCAAAATCTGATAGGAAAGCAAGTAGGTGAAGAAATCGACGGAGACGAATTAGGATTGTCCGGATACAAACTTGAAATAAAAGGAGGATCCGACGAGGAAGGTTTTCCAATGAGAGCCGATGTAAAAGGAGAAGGGAGAACAAGACCATTACTCAGCAAAGGCGCAGGTTACAAACCGAAAAAAGATGGAGAAAAAAGACGAAAAACGGTGCGAGGAAACAGAGTTTCTCAAAACATAGCACAGCTTAACATTCTCATTAAAAAAGAAGGCGAGAAATCAATAGAGAAAGCTCTAGGGCTTGAACCGGAAGAAACCGAAGAAGATCAAGGGGAAGAGAAAGAAACTGAAGAAAAAACTGAGGAATCCGAAGAAGGTGAAGATGAAAATAGTGAGGAGTGAACTAGATGAGGCCTAGTGCTCCTGAAGGCGAGAACAAGAGAAGGATACAACGTGCACTTATCATCGGAGTTATCATCATTTTGCTTTTAGCTGGATACGTTTTGCTTTCAAATTATGAAATATCTCAAAATGAAAAGAGTCTCCGTATTTCTGAAGCAAAACTCCAATCTAAAAGTATTTCTCCAGAAGAAAACACTCACCTCAAGATAAGAGTTTCTAATACTACCGATACTAGTTATGATAATTTAGGTATTCAAGTAGCTACTAGTTGTTCAAAGCTAAAGATAAGTTACGGAGATAAAGTTGCTACTGAGGAGAACAAAGAAAATCGATTGACAATCCCAACCCAAATTTTACGGGATGGGGAGAAAACAAAGCTTTACGCATTTGATATAAGTGGAGAATTATTCCCCGGATTGAGTTCTATGACTGTCAAAATAAATATTCGAGTAATAACAGAAAACGAAGTAAAAGACGAACGGGAGTTTAATATTACAATAGAAAACCTCGAAAGAGCATAAAAATTGTCAAAACCTTCCTACTATTTTTATATCTCAGGCTAAAAACTGAATAAAAGAGGAAAAGGAAAAATGTCAATCCCCCATCTGAACTTAGGAATGATCGGTCATGTCGACCATGGTAAAACCACTCTCACAGAAGCACTCTCAGGAACTTGGACAGACCGACATAGCGAAGAACTTCGAAGAGGAGTTTCAATCAGATTAGGATACGCAGATACAGTATTTAAAAAATGTAAAAACTGTGACCATTACACCACAGAAGAAGAATGTCCTGAATGTGAGGGTGAAACCGAAGATCTTTGCAAAATTTCCTTCGTAGACGCACCGGGACACGAAACATTAATGGCGACAATGCTCTCAGGAGCCGCGATTATGGACGGAGCAGTCTTAGTAATCGCCGCCGATGAACCCTGTCCACAACCTCAAACCAAAGAACATCTCAAAGGTTTAGAAATCATAGGAGTAGAAAATATTGTCGTAGTCCAAAACAAAATAGACCTTATTTCACAAAAAGAAGTCAAAGAAAACTACCAACAAATCAAAGAATTCTTAAGCGGAACAAAAGCAAAAGACGCCCCAATAATACCAATCTCAGCCGTACATGGCGCCAATGTAGATAAGGTGATTGAAGCAGTTTATAATGAAGTTACTATTCCCGATAGAGATTTATCAAAAAATCCGAGAATGCACGTTGCCAGATCTTTTGATGTTAATAAGCCAGGAACGAAACCGGAAGATTTGACGGGTGGAATCGTTGGAGGAACCTTATCCCAAGGTAAATGGAAAGTTGGAGACGAAATAGAAATCCGACCGGGAGAGCAAGTGGAGAGAGAAGGAAGATCTTTTTGGGAACCGTTAACTTCTGAGATTATTAGTCTTCGTCAAGGTAATGAGAATGTGGAAGAAGCAACACCGGGAGGTCTTGTAGGTGCTGGTACAAAGTTTGATCCCTCTTATACGAAATCGGATAATCTTGCAGGATCAGTTGCAGGAAAACCTGGAACACTTCCAGAACCTATCGACGAAATTAAGATTGAAGCTAATTTGCTTGATAAGGTTGTAGGTATAGATGAGGAAAAAAAGGTTGAACCTCTTAGAACGAATGAACCTTTAATGATTAATGTAGGAACTGCTACAAGTGTCGGTACCGTCACTAGCGCTAGAGACACCGAAGCGGAGATAAAATTGAAACTTCCTGTTTGTGTTGAAGAAGGAAACAGAGCTGCGATAAGCCGTCAAATAAATGGGAGATGGCGACTAATCGGACACGGTATTATTAACAAATAATTAGGATTCAAATGGAAGATTTACGGGTTATACTTGATGCTAACTTTTTGATGATTCCCGAAATGCACGGGGTTGACATATTTAGCGAACTAGAACGGATTTTAGATAAAAAATACGAACTTATAGTACCGGAAGTAGTAATTGGCGAACTCAAACATTTAAGTAGAGAAGGTTCACCTTCCGAAAAAAAAGCTGCTAAAGTTGCTTTAGACTTGTCGGGCAGAGCTAGAAAAGTAAAATCAAAAAAATCGGGGGACGAAGAAATAATAAGACTAGCAGAAAAAGAGAACTGTGCTGTCGGAACAAACGATAAAAATCTGAAAAAACGATTGAAAAATAAGGGAATTCCCGTAATATATTTACGGCAGAAGTCTCATCTTGACATCAGTAGCATGGTCTAAAATTGGAGGTATGACACGTGCTAGGAATCAGCCTACAATCAATATTCAGCCTAGGGTTCGTCGGAGTAGCAGGAGCAACTGCAATTATTTTCGCAATTTTATTAGCGGTCTGGATTTTAAGACAACCTAAAGGCGAACAAAACATTAGCGATTTATCAGACACTATTTATGAAGGGGCTATGACCTTCCTAAACAATGAATATAGACCATTAGTCGTTTTCGTAGCAATTATCGCTATAATTCTATACGTTGCACCTACCCCAAACCCAGCTGCATATGCTTTTATTGGTGGAGCGTTCTGTTCAGCATTAGCTGGAAACATTGGAATGAGAATTGCCACCAAATCGAACGGTCGAGCTGCAGTGGCCGCAGAAAAAGAGATCGGAAAAGGTCTTAAAATTGGTTTTTCTAGCGGTACGGTCATGGGGATGATGGTAGTAGGATTAGCATTAATCGGACTCACTATTTTTTGGTACTTTGCTCCTGACCCTGGAATTATTGTAGGTTTCGGATTCGGAGCGAGTTCTATAGCTCTTTTCGCTCGTGTAGGAGGTGGAATTTATACAAAAGTAGCCGATATGGGGGCAGATTTAGTCGGAAAAGTTGAAGAAAAGATTCCTGAAGACGATCCGAGAAATCCGGCCGTGATAGCTGATAATGTTGGTGATAATGTGGGGGATGTTGCTGGTATGGGGGCGGACTTGTTTGAGTCTTATGCTGGTTCCATAATATCTGCGATAGCAATTGGGTTTGGAGGAGTATCAGTATTAGCAGGTACGGGTATAGATATAGCTAGTAGTAAGGCGGTTCTTTATCCGTTAATTCTGATGGGTGCTGGGGTGTTTGCCTCTATTATTGCAACAGCTTTCGTGCGTCCTGGTGAAGATGCTGATATTGGGGATCTTCATAACGCGCTTAATAAGGGAGTGTTTGGAAGTGCTATTATTATGATAATATTTGCGTATTTCTTGACGAATTATTATATTGGCTTATTAGGACCGTTTTATGCTTTTGTTTCTGGTTTGGGGGCAGGGATAGCGATTGGATTGGCTTCTCAATACTTTACGGAAAGTAGGTTTAGACCTACAAAATCAATTGCGGAATCCTCTCAGACCGGTCCGGCGACGAATATTGTTAGTGGGTTTTCTGTAGGTTTGGGGAGTACTTTGATTCCGGTTATTGCTGTTTGTGTAGCGATCGGGTTATCTTTCCATTTCTCTAGCCTGTATGGAATACCGATAGCAGCTGTTGGAATGCTAAGCACGCTTGGAATGACCCTAGCCACCGACACTTATGGTCCTGTCAACGACAATGCCGCAGGAATTGCCGAGATGGGTGGAATGGGTCAAGAAGTTCGAGAACGAGCAGAAAAATTAGACGCTGTCGGAAATACAACCGCTGCCATAGGTAAAGGTTTTGCCATCGGATCCGCAGCTCTAACCTCGGTGTCATTATTCGCAGCCTTCATAGGGGTAGTTGCGGAAAAATCAACTTTGTCAGAAATAGAAATCGTCCAAATGTTAAGTATAAACGAACCGATGGTAGTTATCGGTCTCTTCCTGGGTGGATTGTTAACATTCATTTTCTCAGCTTTAACGATGTCTTCCGTCAGACGTGGAGCCTCAACAATGGTGAACGAAGTGAGAAGACAATTCAAAGAAATGCCAGGAATTCTGGAAGGGGAAACCGAACCAGACTATCAAAGATGTATCGAAATAAGCACCAATGCAGGTCTGAGAAATATGATCCTCCCCGGCGGAATGGCAGTAGCTATACCTATTTTAGTTGGTCTCTGGAGTTGGCAGGTTCTTGGCGGTTTGTTAGCTGGTGCGATTGTTACTGGATTGTTACTTGCAATTACTTTGGCTAACTCCGGAGGAGCTTGGGATAATGCTAAGAAATACATAGAAGATGGTAACTTCGGTGGTAAAGGCAGTGAAGCTCATGCGGCAGCAGTAACTGGCGATACAGTTGGAGATCCGTTCAAAGACACATCAGGGCCGGCTTTGAATATTTTGATAAAGCTCATGTCTATGATCTCTCTCTTGTTCGTACCTTTGTTCCTCTAGATAGGAACTAGGGCTCGCACAGGAATTATTACTTGTAAGAGATAATAACAGCCCGTAGACTTCGCGAGGAAAGTGGTAGAATGAAATTGAAGAAAATTCTAGGAATAATTTTTCTAGTTTGGTTTGTGATCACGATTCTCGGCGGGCTAACATTAAGAATTACATTACCCGGAAGATCGGACAAATCCTTAGACTCACCCCAAGAAAACGAAGTTAGAATCGCCCTTTTTGCAGATCCTCATATTAGAAATGCGGATGAGGAAGCTCAAACCGATTTGGGAGCTCCAAGTGAAGAAATCTCATTTGATGCCAAGTATACTCTAAACCATATTAATGCAGATTATATTTTCGGACTTGGCGATTTAACAGCGCATACGCAAAGTGAGGAATGGATAGGGTATAATAATTGGATTGAAGATTTGAATGCTCCAGTTTATGACTTGCTGGGAAATCATGATAAAGACCATCATCCCGGAGTTGGAACCTACGGAACAGGCTATTATGATAATACTAAAGTGGGGCGAGTTTCTGGAACGAAAGTTTTGAAACTAGGCAATAATATTTTCATCCTAGTCTCAGAAGAACACAACCCTGAAGGAGACGGAGACAACCTAGCGTCAATAATCCCAGACAAAAGATTCGATTTCGTAGAAAAATATTTGAAAAAATACTCAAACTCAAACAATATCTTCATCATGAGCCATGTTCAAATGTCCGGAACAACAGCCTACTCAAAATCATGGTTCCTAGGAGACA
>CAZSNS010000035.1:0-20837 GCA_964608515.1 Hadarchaeota archaeon (SeqCode) | reverse complement strand
CGAAATCTCCATTAAAATTATTAAAGTAAAAATCCAACCGAGTCTTTAATGTACTTAATATCAAGTTTAGTTTTGAAAACGAGTAGCATAATCCTGTTTTATAGCCTTATTTCTCTAGTGTTTCTCCACTTATATCGAAAGAAATTCTCTAATATTTGGATTGCTTTAGGACTTTCTCTAACAACCGGTTTAGTTCCGATTTTCGCATTATACAGATTCCAACCGATGCTATGGTATGCTGAAACTTTGAAGGTTGCTGATATTTTAATAGCAAAAACAAACAGAGGAATGGAATTAATAATTTTAACCATAGGAATAGGATTGTTCCTAATATTTTTAGGGAACTACCTCTCAGAAAAATTTCCAAAACAAGAATATAGAAGTTTTTACCACACCGCATACGGATTTATGGCTTTAGTCCTAATTTCTGTCAGTCAAGATCTTGCTTTCGCCTTTCTTTCACTATCCATCTCTATTCTATTTTTCGGAGAATATCTGAGACAGTCCAACGATGAAAGTGAACTAACCCTCTATGTTAAAAAAGTGCTAAACAAACCTCTCAGAAGTTTTGAAAAAAGAGGTTACGTAGCAAGTTTCTCCTACATCGGTGGGGTGATGATGGTAACCCTGTTTATACCACAAATTTACGCTTTTGCTGCCGCTCTAATACTCTCAGTAGGAGACCCCTCAGCAGCTCTTGTCGGAAGAAAGTTCGGAAACACTCCCCTAACTCACAATCCAGATAAATCACTTGAAGGGTCCCTTTCAATGTTGATCGTCAGCATCATCGCTCTCCAAATAGTAGGAATACCAGTCTTACTCACACTCCTAACCGCCACAGGCGCAACTATCTTCGAATCATTGGATCTAAAAGTAGGTGACAACCTCATGCTTCCAATCCTGGCAGGAATCGTAATGGTCTCCCTAGGATAAAAAAGAAATTTTTACTTTGTAAATTTGAAAAATTCAAACCTTATTCAAAAAAACATCGAACCTAGCTCCACCATATTCAGAATCTCTAACCTCTATGTTACCATCATAATTTTCTATAATCCTCTTAACCAAAAACAAACCTAATCCAAACCCAGACTCACCGCCCTCCTTAAAACCTCTATCAAATATCCTTTCCTTTTTCTCATCAGTAATACCTTTACCATCATCAATTATACTAACAACACACTCATCATCCCTCTCATCCATACTAACAATTATTTTGTCACATTCAGAGTGTGCAATAGAATTTTCTATAAGATTCGAAAACAATTCCTCAAGCAAAGTCCCCCCTTGCACTTTACACTCATCTACATCGTATTCTAGCTCAATATCTTGCTCCGCTATTACCTCTTCATATTCCGATATTAATTGCTTTAAAATTGAACTTATTTCAGTTTCGTTCTTTCCCTCTTCTTCAACTCTTCTCAGACCTCTGACTTTCTCTATCAATTTCCTCTCATTGTCAGTCGTTTCAATAGCCTCTTCAAGATATATTTCAGCCTTTTCCGGAAGGTCAAAGTCCTTCAGTTTTTCCAGGTACCCCATTACAACTTGAGCTTTATTTTTCAAATCATGTCTAAGTAAAGAGTGCAAAAAGTCTTCACGTTCTTGTGCTTCTTTCCGTTCGGTAATATCTATAGCAAAAGCGAATTCATACTCTTCTCCATCAAATTCTAAATAATGATTAGTTATTTCTACAGGATAAATTTCCCCATCTTTAGTTTTATGTTCGGTCTCAAAGTTGAGAACTTTCTCCTTTTTTAATTTCTCCCATCTTTCTTCTCTCAGATCCTCCCCATGATTCGGATCTACATCCCATACATGCATTTCGGTAAGCTCATCTTCAGAATATCCTAATTTCTCTTCTACCTTATCATTTACGAAAACAAACTTTCCCTCCGGAGTTATCCAATAAATTTCAATAGAAGCTTGATTCAATGAAGATTCAATAAGACGTTGACTTTTCTCAATCTCTTTTCTTTGTGTGATGTCTCTAACAACACAAATCAGACCTCCATCATCTAAAGGAGTTAATGAAACCTCTTGAGGGAATTTACTCCCATCCTTCTTTTTCCCCAAAGCCTCCCCTCGCCAATTTTCGCCGTTTCTAATTTTTGGCATTATCTCGTTTTCGAATCTTTCCTGTTCTTTTTCATCGTAAAGCATTCTCCAAGTTTCTCCAACAAGTTCATCGGGATTGTCATATCCGTAAATTTTTGCGTGAGCTTGATTAAGATAGGTGTATTCTTCATCTTCATTAAGAATAGCTAAACCATCCATAGTAGATTCCATAGCTTCCAATTGCCTCTCAAGTTTCTCCTCCGAATCAATAAGAATAGATGCGATATTTAAAGCATCCATCGCGTCATCTTCTCTCCCCTCTCCGGTAAAAACTATAAATGGATTATCTGTATCTCTTTTTTCTCTCAAAATCTTTAAGAATTCCAATACATCTATATCAGGATTCTGATAATCTGAAACAATAGCATCGTAATCATTTTCTTCTAAAAGTTCTAACCCTCTCTCAGCAGAAACAACCTTCTCAACATCCAAACGTTCATCCTCCTCTTCAAGAAAAATCTCATCCTGTTTCAAAACAGAAGGATCATCATCAACAAACAAAACTTTCAATACAGTAAAACCCCAACCAAACCATTATATTTTTATTTTTTTTATGGAATTAATTTTCTATATTCCCATTAATACCGTTCTTTCGCAATTTTTTAAATACTCCGCTCTTCATCAAAACAAGTGTTCAAAATATATCATCAAAAACCCCAACTAAAAAGAAGTAATAAAAACTAGAAACCTGAATCATGCTTTATTCAAATGAACATCAACCCTGGTACCTCCAAACTCCGAATCTTTGACTTCCACATGTCCACGATAATTTTCAACTATTTCTTCCACCAGATACAGCCCTAGACCAAACCCTGCTTCCTCTCCACCCTTAAACCCTTTTTTCAATATTTTTGACTTTTTCTCATAAGGAATACCTATACCATCATCAATTACACTAACAATACATTCATCGTTTTTCTCTTTCGCAATTATCCTTATTTTGCCACATTCAGAATGTGTGATAGAATTTTCTATGAGATTTGAAAACAATTCTTCAAGTAAAGGTCCGCCTTGAACCTCACAATTAGATATATCTTTTTCAAAATGAATACTCTTCTCATTCGCCTTTTCCTTGTTATAAGCAATGACTTGATTCAAAACCGAGTTTATCTCAACTTTCTCTACCTTTGATTCTTCAATTTTCCTCAAACTTCTTACTTTTTCTATCAACTCTTTCTCATTTTTGTTCGTTTTGATTGCTTCCCCTAGATATAGTTCGGCTTTTTCTGGAAAATCCAATCCTCTCATCTTTTCCAGATATCCACGGATGACTTGAGCTTTATTTTTCAAATCATGTCTTAAAAGAGAGTGGAGGAATTCTTCCCTCTCTTCGGCCTTCTTCCGTTCCGTAATATCCCGACCTATCAGGATGAGACCTTTAAATTCTCCATCTTCGGTAATGATTGAATGGTTGACTTCTACATAACGTTTGTTACCGTTTGCGGTTTCAAGCTCATATGTAGTAGGGGGAACATCCTTCCCTTCAAATACTTCTTCAGCACGTTCTAGGAATTTTTCTCTATCTTCTCCTGAATAAAACGGTTGCTCTTTTAGAGGCATTCCAACTAACTCTTCTCTATCAATCTCCAGTTGTTCACACGCTTCATCATTTACTTCCCTGATTATTCCATCACCGTCCACAAATCCTACAGCATCTGGACTTTCTTCAAATAAGGATTCGAATTTTTCACTTAGATTCTTATATTCCTCTTTTCTTTTTTCCAGTTCTTTTTCTCTATTTTGCCGTTCAGTGGTATCTCTAACTATCCCCACAGTCCCAATGAATTTCCCATCTTTCTTTAGAAATTTAGTGTTGATTTCACCGTACCTTTCTTCTCCTTCTTTAGTTTCGTATTGAACAGTATAGGGCAACTCTAACTCTGGAGGAATTTTTTCGTCATTCGCTCTTCTTTCGAAACCTTCCATTACCTTTTCTCTATCCGCATCTTGAAGCATCGGAAGTTCACCAACTTTTTTACCGAT
Organism: Hadarchaeota archaeon (SeqCode); assembly: GCA_964608515.1. GTDB lineage: Archaea > Hadarchaeota > Hadarchaeia > Hadarchaeales > JAGGTB01 > CAYLJV01. The sequence goes on along the minus strand of CAZSNS010000035.1, from coordinate 16,739 downwards.
AACCTCTCCTCTCTCATACCCAGTTTTTTCACAAAAAGCATCGTTAACTTTCTCGAACCTTCCCCCCCTCATCAAGAATGTAAAAAGGATCAGGTCCCAGTTCAAATAAACCAGATAATACTTTTTCTTTCCTCTTCCGCTCTGTAATGTCCGTAGCTACACTCATTACTAGGCTTCTACCGTCGGGAAGTTTTCCAAGGTTTGCGGATTTGAAATCCCAAATTCTTTTTTCACCGCTTTTTGTTGATATTTCAAACTCTCCTTCAGAAGTCTTCCCTCTTTCGTCATAAAGACTTTTTATGACATTCAATACTTCCCCATTTTTTTCTCCGTAAGCCTTTTCAACCCATTCGGAGATAGTGGGAACTTCTTCCGGTGAATATCCAGTAATCTCGGTCCAAGTTTCATTGATTTTTATCACTTCCCCATCTTCAGCATGAAGCATTATTGGAAAAGGAGCCTCATCAATTGCTCTTTCAAACCTCTTCCGGCTTTCTTCAAGCTCTTTTTCTCTCTCCCTTCTTTCGGTTATGTCTTCAAAAACTACACAAAATTTTTCAGGAGTATCATAAGGACGATAAACATTACAATGATACAACTTTTCAGTCGGATCATGAAACAAATCAAAAGACTGACTCTCACCCGTAACAGCAACCTCCCCATACCGTTTTACCCATTCTGGCTCAGTTTCTGGCCAGACTTCATGAACGGTTTTACCTTTAACCTCTTCAAGTGTAACTCCTGTAATTTTTTCATAGGCTTCATTGATGTATAAAAAACGATAACTGACGAAGTTACCATCCTCATCAAAAACTGATTCAAAAAGAGCGAAAGCATCAATCATGCTATCTAATAGATGTTCAAACTCTTTTTCGCTCTCTTTCAGAGAAGCTCTAGCCTCTTTCCGTTCCGAAATATCTCTAGAAACTATAAATACTCCTTCACCGGGAAGATACGCCCCGGAAGACTCAATCCATTTATAAGTTCCATCCTTGCATCTGAATCTTACTGACACCCGCCCCTTTACACTTCCTCCCACCATTTCTTGCTGAAATATTTCCGTTACTCGTTCTTTATCTTCCGGATGAAAGAATTCAAAAACGTTTTCGCCCAAAAGGTCCTCCGAATCATAACCTAATACTTCTTTATGAGAATCGTTGGCAAAGAGGATTTCTCCGTCCTCACTTATTACCGATACAAGATCGTTAATATTTTTCATAACTGTTCTATATTTTTCTTCCCGTTCCTCCAGTTCCAACTCAGCTTGATAGTGTTTAACTTCTTGAACTATCGCTTGTGCTAAAACACCGTATTGAGATTTCGGACTCCCTCCCTTCTGCAAGTATCGGTCTGCTCCTAGGTTTAAAGCATCCATTGCAACATCTTCTCTACCCTTTCCAGTGAAAATGATGAAAGGAATATCCCTGCCTCTATCTTCTCGAACTGTTTCGAGAAAATCTAATCCGTTCATTTCCGGCATTTGATAGTCTGAAACGATAGCATCATAATCATTTACAGATAATTTTTGTAACCCTTCTTCTGCAGACAATGCATTATCAATTTCAAGCCTTTTATCCTCTTCTTCTAGAAAAATCTCAGCCTGTTTCAAAACAGAAGAATCATCATCTACAAACAAAACTCTCATTTTCTACAACACGTCGTCCCAGAAATTTTTTTGAATATCTTAGTATCTACCCTATACTTATACTCATATTAAAACCTCTCCAGTCTCTAAACTTTATTCTCTATACTTCAAATACTCAACATGGTCAAAATTCGGATCATCTGTAGTTTCTAGGATTTCTTGAGGACAAGCGTTGGCACAACTTTGACAAATTATACACTCGCTTGAACTTACTCGAATTCCTTCCTCCACATATTTCGAAACCTTTATATCCATCGGACAAGCCTCGTCACAAGCTCCGCAAGATATGCACTCCTCACTATCCCCTTCCATTCTTAAGACAGCTCTTGAGGACCCTATTTTCAAAAACCCGGCAATCGGGCACAAATACTTGCAAAAAGCTCTATTATCTTTCAAATAACCAGCTAAAGAGATACCACTGATATAATAACCAGCATTACCGATTAGGAACCACCAAAAACTCGGAATATTAAAAATAGAAAAAACACCACCACCTGACGCCAAACTAACACTTCCATGAATAGAATCCAGAGTATAACCAAAACCATACACAAGAGCAAAAACCAGAACAGTGCTTAAAACAAAATGAACATATCTTAACTTACCCCATCCTCTAACCCGACCAGGACTATCATTCCAAGGAAGAAGATCCAAAACAGCAGCAGTCCAACAAGCCCAACCACACCAGCCTCTATTAAAGAGAAACGGTCCGAAAACCTTCGCTATCAAATAATGAAGAACCGCAGCAGCAAAAGAACCCGCGAGCAACCAGAACCAAAAACCTTCAAACTGCATATTCTCCGGAGTAATCCGCCCGAAAAGAACGTAAATAAAACCTAAACCTACCCCGAAAAACATATACCCTCCAATCAAAAGCTGACTAATCTTCCGAGCATAATGCTTTTTCTCCCTAGAAAAAACCGGCCAAAGGCCTATTCCTAGTCCTAGGGCTGTTCCTATTATTGTGAAGTTTATGAGGTAGAATATCGCGTCGAATGCTTGCCATAATATGATTGCTATGGTGTAAAATATTCCTAGCATTATTCCTAAGGATTGGAAATCTTTGAGTTCTAATCCGTCTTCTTTTTCTCCCATGGTTTGGACCTTGTGATAAATTTGTTAGATGTTGTTTTTGTTGTTGCTGATTTCGATTAAGTTGGTTTGTCTATCTTGTGAAATATTTTTTATGGCTAGAAAAATTAGACATGCTTTTTCACGAATTAATGGTATATAGAAATTAAAAAAGAAAAATTCGAGAAAATATTTATCGGAATTTGTTATTCACTATTCTAACTTTTTGACTTCTATAGCTCTTGGTCCTTTGTCGCCTTCTTCAGATTCAAATTCTACTCTATCATCTTCTTCTAAAGTACCGGTTTCAATATCGCTTGCGTGAACGAAAAGATCTTCGTCTCCTTCATCTGGGGCTATAAAGCCGTAATTTTTCCTTCGATTGAAAAACTTAACTGTTCCTTCCATAATCAACACCTCCTAGGTTACTGACACAAACAGAATAACAAACTATTTCAAAAATCATAAAAACAGTCGTCCCTAGATTTGTGTAACAGAATACTCCTTTACTTATCAAGTATGGTTCGATACGATACAATATAAAGATAAGTATATTATCTAAAATCTTTATAAAGCGAAAAATTCTCTATTCAAATTTTTACCTGAAGATTCAACTCTTCAACCATCTCTTTATATCGATTCCTAATCGTAACCTCAGTCACATCCGCAGCTTCCGCCGCCTCTTTTTGAGTTTTTCGCTCCCCACCCTCTAAAGCAGCTATATAAATCGCAGCGGCAGCGGTACCGGTCGGGCTTTTCCCAGAAGTTATCTTTTCCTCCTGAGCCATCCTTATTATCTTAATAGCATTAACACGTATCTCTCCCGAAATCTCCAGCTCACTAGCGAATCTAGCCACATACCTCACCGGGTCCGTAGGCGAAAGGTGTATATCCAGTTCGCGACAAAGGAACCGATAAGTCTTCCCGATTTCACCCTTATCCACATTACTTGCATCCGCCACCTCCTCCAAAGTTCGAGGAACATCAGCCTTCCGACAAGCAGCGTAAAGGGCAGCTGAAGAACATCCTTCCATTGAACGGCCTCGGATGAGGCCTTGGTTGACTGCTTCGCGGTAGATTTTTGATGCGATTTCTTGTACGTTCTTTGCCAGTCCTAGTTGGGAGGACATTCGGTTGATTTCTGAGAGAGAGAAAGCTAGGTTTCTATCTTTTGAATCTGTCACTCTGCCTCTTTTGTGCCATTTTCTGAGTCGGTATACTTTCCGTCTTCGTTTTGGTGAAAGTGAGTTGCCTTTTGCATCTCGATTTTTGTAATCTATTTGGGTTGAGAGTCCTTTATCGTGAATTGTTTGTGTGGATGGTGGGCCTCCTCGGCTTTTTTCTTCTCGTTGTTTTTGGTCGAAGGCTCTCCATTCTGGTCCTCTATCTTTGATTTTTTCTTTGATTATTCTTCCGCAATTGTCACAGATTTCTATATTTCTTTTATAGTCTCTGACTACAGTATTTTTTTCGCAAGTTGGACAGTCCTTTTCCAGCTTTTCTCTTGCGTTTTTCTTTTTTGTGGCTTTTTCGCTCATCTCTTTACCCTTTATACTCCCTCACTGTTAGGGTTAAGCACGTTAATAGTAGAGTATCTTCAAAAAACGAGGTAAAGTTCCAGAAAAACCCTTGAGAAGTAATAAAAACTATTCAAAGTCCTTGAAAGAATTCTATTTTTCGCTATTCCCGTAAAAATTCTAAAAAAACTAATTTACAATCCTTTGTTTCCAAGACCCTTTTCTAAACCAAAGATAAGCGATTGTAGCTCCCGCCACATTGGATATGGGAAAAGATATCCATATCCCTAAAGGCCCTAAAAATCGTGAGGCTATGAACGCTATAGGAACCCTTATAACAGCCAGTGTTATTAATGAGATTGCTGCAGCAGTCAAAGTTTTTCCTGAACCTCTAAATCCCCCTGCAAAACTCCTCATCACTCCTATAAATCCGACACTTAATGCGGTAATTTTCAGAAAATCAGCGCCGAATTTCAAAACTTGTACATCGTTAGAGAATACAGATACGAACATTTTTGGAAATATGAAAAGTATCACTCCCACCCCTGTCAAGATCAAGAAAAGATATTTTGCTCCAACATAGTTAACCTCCTCCGCACGTTCAAAGTTTCCCGCTCCCAGATTTTGCCCGGTCATAGTAGAAACCCCCCTAGCCACGGCCATTGCCGAAAAGAACAGGATTAGTATTATTCTGGTACCTACTTGGTATCCTGCAATTACTGAGGTTGAAAACATGCCGACTATAGCTACTAGCACGTTTATTGATATGGCTCTTCCTGTTGTGCCGATGGAGGCCGGAATCCCGATTTTTAGCAATCTTTTTATGAAACTTAGATCTGGAACCATTTTTGATAAACTTATTTTCAAACCCTTCCACCCGGACAGTAAAATGCCGAATCCTATTAGAAATGCTAGAATTCTTGAAAATACTGTTGCTATCGCCGCTCCTTCTATCCCTAGTTCTGGGAAGAAATACCAACCGAAGATTAAGAAAGGATCTATTACGATATTCAGAACTATAGAAAAGAGCATTACGAACATTGGAGTTTTAGTATCCCCATACCCTCTCATTAGAGCGATGAAAACCGCAAAGCCGAACATGAATGATACTCCAAGGAAGATAATTTGCAAGTAAGAGGTTCCAAGAGAGACAACCTCTTCCGAAGCTCCATATAATGTTAACAAATCTTCGGCAACTACATAACCGACCAATCCTATCAAAAAAGAAACAACGACGCTAAACGTTAAGGTTTGGGAAGCCGAGAAACTAACCATCTCCTCATTTTCACTACCCTTAAACTGAGCAACTAGAACACTACCAGCCACAGCCAATCCCATACCCAAGGATATGAAAAGAAATATCAAAGGAAATCCAAACCCGATAGCTGCTAAAGCCTCCGTACTCAATTGGCCTAACCAAAAAGTATCCCCTATATTATAAGCCATTCTCAAAAGATTTATTACAATAATAGGCGCGGATAGCTTAAGCAAAGTCCTTCCAATACTTCCATCCGTCAAATTAGACTCATCTTTTCCTTTCGACATTTTTTTCCCTAAAACTCGTATCATTAAAAAACATTTACAAATCTAATCCTAGAACCATTACTATTCAACTTGAATATCCACACTCAAAATTTTACCTAGTTTATCAAAACAAAATACAAAAATTCTAAATTCTCCAAACATTCATAGCCCATTCCCCAATACTAACTAGAGCCAAAAAATGAGGGTTATAATAAGTCAAGAGCATTCCCTTAATTCTTGAAAACTACCATACAGCAGCTTTAACGAGGGTGGAGAAAAACCTAACGAGGGTAGAACTATAAAAATCAAGCCTTTTTCAAACGAACAACAAATTTTACCCCGCCAAGTTCCGAATCCTCAACTTCAACTTGACCTCCGTAAGCCTCAATAAGAGTTCTCACTAGGAACATTCCAAGCCCACTTCCCCTCTTCTCGTCAGTCGTGTACCCCTTATTGAAAATTTTATCTTTTTTCTCATCCGGAATTCCCTTACCATCATCCTCTATGATGTACCTAACTTCGTCTCCATCGGTTTTACTACGGATTCGAATCTCGCTTCCATCCGAATGTTGAAACGCATTCTCAATAATGTTAGAAAATACCCTATCCAAAAGCGACCCAGCCTTAACCTCATGGTCAGTCCCCATAAATTCAACATCAACATCAATATCTTTTTCTTCTGCTAATTCCTCAAACCGGTCTACCACGTCAAAAATTACCCTTTTTGCATCAACTGCGTAAACTTTCTCCTCTTGAGCTTCCCTTAAAGTCCGAACCTTTTCAATAATCTCAACCGCCTCTCTAACACTACCCTTTGACAAAGAAAGATACTTCTCGGCCTCTTCAGAAAAGTCGAAATCGTCAAGCAGATCGATATAACCTCGTATAACTTGAAGCTTATTCCTCACATCATGCCGGAGCAAAGAATGGAGAAGGTCTTCTCTCCCCTCAGCTTTTTTACGATCGTCTATGTCTATAACGATTCCAGTTACCTTTTTATAATCGTCCTTCTCTTCGGTAATCTTTCCAACATCCCTAAACCAAACATAGCCCCCGTCTTTCTTCTTTATCCGATATTCAACTTCATACCTTTCCTTTTTACCTTCGAGGTGGTCTTCCATAGCTTCCATCGCTCTATCGTGATCTTCGGGATGTAAAAGGTCAGTAAAATCAGTATAATTATCAAATTTTTCAGAGGAATAACCTAACATTTCTGCTTTCCTATCGTTAAACCGGACTTTTCCAGAAGGTAGCTCCATTTCCCACCAAGCAAGATTACCAGCGCCCATTGCCGCCTCAAGCCTAGTCTTATAAATCTTCAATTCTTCCTCAAGTTCATCCCTATCATTCATTATCTTACCTCACCCCATTCAAATCATCGGCTTTTTTTAGATAAACATCAAATCTGGCTCCGCCAAGTTCCGAATCTTCAACTTTTACTTTCCCTTGATTATTTTCCGCTATTTTTCCAATCATATAATACCTTACACCACCAACACCAGTGGTCTCCCCTGTATATAGATCTCCCGAAGTTAATTTTTTAACCTCATCGGGCAAAAATTCGCCGTTGTCTTCAATCTTTGCTAGTATTTTCCCATCCGTCTCCTTCACACTAATTCTTATTTTATCACAGTCAGTGGTCCGAATTCTGGTTTTTAGAATTTCCGAGAAAAGAGTATTTAATGAATAATTCCCCTTAACTTTGCTGATCTTTTCCGGATAGTTTCCCTCTATCTCAACCCCCTCACTATCAACTAAGTCAGAAACATCAGCTATAGCATAATTTAATATCTCTACAATATCCTTTTCAGTAATCCATTTGCTCTCCTCTATTTCTTGAAAGTCTCTCGCCAGCTCCAAAATTTCACCCGCCTCTGCAACATCTTCCATAGCCTCATCCAAGTATTTCCCATATTCTCCAGATAATTCTACCCTTTCAAGGAGTTGTAAATATCCTTGAATAGACTGGTACTTACTTCCCAAGTCTTGTCTGAGTAAAGTGTTCAAAAATTCAGTTCGTTCATTCGCTTCTTTTTTCTCGGTAATATCTCGTACTGTTCCGAGGACTGCTAATTCTCCCTCGTACTCGATTGGTGTAACACTGAAATCTGCGTGTTTAACTTCACTCCCCTCAGACAATATTCTTGCTTCATACCTAGTTGTCGGAACTTCCTCGCCCTCCCTTCCCTTTCTGTCGATTTCCTTTACTTCTTCTCTATCTTCCGGATGTAACAAATTCCACCATTTCATATCGTAGAGCTCTTCTTCACTGTACCCAGTCAATTCACTCGCCCTATCATTCGCAAAAAGAAACTTTTCCTCCCCGACAATAAATATAGCATCATGACTTTCCTCTGTTATAGCCCTGTATTTTTCCTCACTTTCCCGTAATCTCTGTTCTGTCTGCTTCCGTTGAGTTATATCCCGAATAACTGATACCACGGATTCGGAACCTTTTCCCTCTCTTTTGAGAGGTAATGCTCTAGCTTCAAACCAATGTTTCTCACCATCAAGATTTAAAGAATATTCAATTTTTTGAACTTCACTAGACTCAATAGTTCTTTGGACAAAATCCAACATGCTAGCTCCCAAGTCCTCAGGGAACACTTTATCGATACGCTTACCGAGCAATTCCTCTCTAGGTTCATACAACATTTTGTGTTGAGAAGTTAGAATTTCCTCGTAATATCCTTCTTCGTCAAGTACAACAACTAAGTCTGGTATGGCATTTACAAAACTTTCAAGCCTTTCTTCAGCCCTCTTCTGGTCAGAGATGTTTTTAAAAGAGGTTATAACTTTTTCAATCTCATTTTTTTCGTTAAATCGAGGCACTGCACTAATTATGTACCATTTGATTTCGCTTTTTACCTCTGGAGATATCCCGATTACGTTCTCTTCAACTGGCTTTTTAGATTTGTAAACTTTCGATACTGGGAACTCGCTGATATCCATCGGTTCCCCATTCTCCTTATAGAGTATTCCTTTCCAATAGTCCAAACTTTTCTCTTTCAACTCTTTTTCTTCCAAACCAAAAGCCTCTTCAGCATAAGGATTCGCAGATATTATCCTTCCGTCAGGTCCATGGACAATAATAGCAGACTTAGCACTTTCAAATAAATCCCTATACCTCTTCTCACTCTCACGAAGTTCTTCCTCCATCTTTTTTCTCTCCGTGATGTCTTGGATGATGCCTTCGAGAAATTTTACTTCCCCCTCTTCATCAAAAATCCCTTTCCCCCTTTCCCAGACCCATTTCTTTTGTCCATCTTTAGTCTCGATGCGATAAGTAGGCTGGAAAGGTTCCTCTTTTTCCAAAGCTTCTTGGACTTCCTCCCAAACTGATTCTCTATCTTCAGGAATTATCAATTCGCTAAAAGACAACTCGTTATCCTCGATGAGTTCTTCGGGTCTATATCCTGTCAGTTTTTCGCATCCATCGCTGAGGAACTTCATGGTCCAATCCTTATCATTTAAACTTCGATAAGCCATGCCGGGAAGATTGCTGAAAAAAGTCTCTATTTGTCGATGCCTTTCTTTAATTTCTTCTTCTCTTTTCTTCCGTTCGGAAATGTCTCTAATATTGCACTGTACGACTTTCTCTCCACCCACCTGATAGGTATTGCTGACGAACTCGACCGGAGCTTCCTCACCTTTCTTGGTTTCTAAAGGTAAGTCTTCGTAACGGATGAAACCCCCCTCCACAAGTTCTTCAAACCTCTCTTTATTCTTAACAATATGCCTAAAAGTTCCGATCTCCCAAAGTTCTCTCCCTACGAGCTCCTCCTTTGAATAACCAGTCAACTCTTGTATGTACGGATTAGCGTCCTTTATCTTGCCCGTTTCAGCGTTCAATATTAGCATGCCGTCATGAGCCGTCTCAAACAATCTCCTATACCTGTCTTCACTTCTTTCAAAAGCTTCCTCAGATCCATAATGCTCAACCTCTTGAACAATAGCCTGGGCCAGAACTCCATACTGTGTTTTCGGACTTCCCCCCTTCTGCAAATAACGATCAGCACCTCGATTCAAAGCCTCCATAGCCACCTCCTCCCTTCCTTTACCCGTGAAAATTATGAAAGGGATATCATAATTCCTTACTTCTTTAACAGTTTTCAAAAACTCCAAACCATCCATCTGAGGCATTTGATAATCCGAAACAATAGCGTCAAAACCGTCCTCATCTAAAAGTTCCAAACCTCTCTCAGCAGAACCAACCGTCTCAACATCCAAACGTTCATTTTCCTCTTCAAGAAAGATTCTAGCCTGTTTCAAAACAGAAGAATCATCATCTACAAACAAAACTCTCAATCTTCAACACCCGAAATAGGAGTTCTCCCCCCCCCTTTCATCTAAACATGTCTTTATTCACATATTTAACCTAATTCATCCTGCAAAATCTTCCACAATAAAATACTCAAATGTTCGCATTTTCGAGAAAGTTAGTATCAATATCTTCCATATTCATGACATATACCGCGCTACCGAAGAAAAATTAAGGCTATTTTTATTCTCACCAAAAGAGCAAAATTCTCACTAATCTCTAAGTTGATTTTTTGTTTATATTGGGTTTAAACCCCGTAATAATTCGGTATTAAATGTGAATAGAGTAATTCTAATCTAAATAAAAACTATATTTGGAGAAAAATACAATTTTGGAGAAATTGAGAAATAAGAAATTAAGAGAAGTTAGATAAATATTTAAGGGATTCTTAAAATCTAGTATTGAAACTTTGATTATAAAAATGAAAGATTAGGGGAGGTGTTTATATTTGAGCGAAAATAGAGAAACAGAATCGGGTTTAGATGAAAACGTGGCAGGTGCGTTATGTTATGCTCTAACTTGGCTTACAGGTATAGTATTTCTATTAATAGAAAATAAGAACGAATTCGTGAGATTTCACGCCATGCAGTCAATAGTTACTTTCCTACCTTTAACCATACTTGCCTGGGCTCTGAACATGTTCAGATTTATGACTTTTGGCGTATTCTTCCTAGTTGGAACACTTAGTACGCTGATTTGGTTGGTCGTGCTCTTACTCTGGTTATTATTGATGTACAAAGCCTATCAAGGAGAAAAATTCAAACTTCCAATCGCAGGAGACATAGCAGAGAACCAGTTATAATGAGCCAATACTGACACCCAAAAGGCAAAAAATTATTTTTATTTTTCTTTCTAAGATATTGCTCTTATAAGCTTATACGCAGAAATTACTCACCAGAAAAAATAATTAGAGAATAAGAAATAAAACTAGTACAGTTCTTTGCTTGAAGAATTGGATGAGAATGCTGAAGAAAAATTAGAAAAAATCTTAGAAGACGATAGAGTCGATAGTGTCGTTCTCTCCATACAATACGAAGACAAAATCGGCGGGAGACAAGTAATAGTCACGAAATACGACACTGATCAAAAACATATCTCCGAACTCAAAGACTCACTAGATGAAAAAATACAAGAAAATGAAAGTTAAGACAAACCCATTATTAGACCTTAAATAATCAACTGAAATCCAAATTTACTTTTTTTGAGAAATAAGAACGGACGGGAGAGGGATTTCAACCCTTAAAACCGTGTTAAAGTGCGTTTTACGAGAGTAGATAGAAACTCTGTATTTTGAGGTCCTATATTTTGTAAAAAGAATATCCGTAATCAATCTGAAGATTTGTAAATTATCTCATCAGACAAAGGGAGATCCCTTGAAGACCTACCTACCTTCACGGTAAATAATCCTGGTTCGGTCATAAAACGTTGCTTTTCGACAGAATAAAATTCGAAAGCGCTACGATCTAACTGAAATGAAACTTTTTTCTCCTCACCTGGTTGTAATTTTACTTTATCAAAAGCTTGGAGTTCTTTCGGAGGTCGCTCGACCGAACATTCCTCATCTTCAATATATAATTGTACCACTTCGGAACCAGTTCGGTCTCCAATGTTTTCAACTTTCACTGTGACAGTGAAATTTTCTTCTCCTTCAATTTCATCCTTATCGATTTCTATATCTGAAATATCAAAATCCGTGTATGAAAGTCCATAACCAAAAGGAAAGAAAGGTTCTACTTCTTCCTCATCGAAATATCTATACCCTACGTAAATTCCTTCTTCATAATGAATCTCCAACTCCTCGAGATCGCCTGGAAATCTACGTTCGCTTTTGTGTGCAGGATGATCTTCCAAATTTTTTGGATAGGTCACAGGTAATTTTCCTGACGGAGAGATTTCTCCAAATATTATTCTGGCTATTGCTTCACCGCCCTTCATTCCAGGATACCACAAATTCAACAATGCTGGAATATCATCAAACCATCCTGAAACATCAACTGGACTTCCCGCTATCAAAATAACAACAGTATTTGGATTTTTAGCGACTGTGTTAGATATTAAATCATTTTGATCTTCAGGTAATTGATAACTCGTCCTGTCTCTACCCTCAGTATCCCCCTCCCTGTCAAGAAGGGAGTTCAAAGGAAAAACACCACCATGGTCCAATCCTACACATAAAAACACAACATCAGCTTTCTCAGGTTCAGACACAACTTCCACATCATCAGAAACATATTCCTTTATACCCTCCTCAGGTGTGACTTCAAAAGGAGGGACAACAGCGCTACTGCCTCCGCTTAAAGGCTTCCCAAACTTTTTATCAGAGTTAGGACCTTTAATCGAAATTTTGCTGATTTCATCTAAATCTAATGGTAAGAAATCGTCTTCATTTTTCAAAAGAACGGTTCCTTCTTCCGCAATTCTTCTTGCTATTTTTTGATGTTCTAAATTGTCTATAAAATCCTTAGAATCAGTTTCCTCCTCGTTTAGCAACCCTACACAGAAGAAAGTCCTCAATAAAGGGCGAACTACACGGTTTATATCTTCCTCGCTAATCTTTCCTTGTTCTAACACTTTTTTGATCTTTCTCGATTTATACGCTCGGCTTGCTAAGAAGTTCCCAGGCATTTCTAGGTTAAGACCGGCTTTTATACATTCGGAGGGTCCGGAGGTGGGTTTTGCGGCTCCCCAATCTGAAACGACATGTCCTTTGAAACCTAATTGGTCTCTTAAAACATCCCTCAACAAGTATTTGTTTTCTGAACCATATACACCATTTATTTTATTATAACAAGACATTACGCTCCAAGGGTCGGATTTTTCGATAATTCTTTTGAAATTTTTAACATAAATCTCAAATAAAGCCCTTTCACCGACCTCGACGCTTATATTCTTTCTCTCAGTCTCCGAATTATTAGCTATATAATGCTTCACACAACTAGCCACATTTTGAGACTGAATCCCCTTCACTATTTCAACACCGATATCTGAGGAAAGAACAGGATCTTCACTCAAATATTCAAAATTTCTCCCGCACAAAGGAGAACGAATAATATTGACACCCGGAGCTAGAATCTGATGACGTCCGGAAAGTTTAGTCTCCACCGCCATAGCTCTACCCATCTCATAAGCCAAATCCTCATTCCAAGACGCAGCAAGGGATATAGGTGCAGGAAATCTCGTACCCCTACCCCACTGGCTAGAATGAAAAGCCACACCCAAAGGTCCATCAGTGATTCCAAATCTTGGTAAATCTAATCTCTCTATAGATTCGGTGGTCCAAAGATTTTTTCCTCTAAGAAGGCTAATCTTCTCATCCAATTCTAGCCTGTCTAAAAGATTATCAACTCGTGATTCCAAATTTAAGTCGGAATTCAAATAATCAAGATCTTCGTTCAAGGTTTCCCTGAGCTATTAGCACGCTCAGCTTAAAATAATTAAAATTAAGGTCTTGTTTTATGAGGGCTCTCGGGAGGGTGGTTTTAGAGCAATTAAACCGATAATCATCACTATCAGCAAAACAACTAAAATCAGCCAGCTTGTAGTGATATTGAGAGGGGAGGTAATGAGGGGGAGAAGAGTCGCTCCGGCCCCTATTGCCGTTAGATAAAGTCCGTTTACTGATCCTACATTTTGGGGGGTTACTTCTTTGTAAGATGTTCCCATTCCGATGCAAAGGGCAAGAACTGGTAGCTCGAAAAAACCGAATGTAAATGAGATTATCCCTGTCGGCAAAACCATAGTCGCTGGTGAATTAAAAAGAATTAGAATGGAAGCCATGCCTACGATCCCGCCCAGTATCGAAAAAGTTTTCGGGTTTTTTCTCATCGCAATCGAAGGAATGACGAAGGAACCTACAGCTCCTCCCGCCAGTGATGTCCCTGACAAGAGTCCGGCTAGTGTGGGTGATAACCCTTGAGGAATTAAGTATCTCGGGATAAGTGCTGGAACCACCACTGCAGCGCCGACCGACATAAATACTCCGAAAAGTAATATTGCGGAATTCCTCCCCATAATTTTCCCAATTCCCTCCACTAGGGAGAGAGGATCAAGTTCAGGACGGCTCTCCGGTGGTTTTGGAGGGTTTTCTCTAGCGATAGCCCACCACAATCCAGAAACAGCAAGGGCCACGATCCCCCATAAAAGCCATAAAATTTCCCAACCTACTCCATGCAATAAAGGAGCTACAGTTAAGGCGCCCGTCGCTAATCCACCTACAAGGCCAACAGGCCATAAGCTCATAGCTAGGCCTACTTCTTTTTCGGGGAACCATTTATGGACCAATATTCCCACTGGTCCTAAGATGAAACCCCATCCGATTGCCGCAATGAGTGTGAAAAGGAAAAAGGTAGAGTATCCTCTTGCAAAGGGTCGGAGCACAAATCCTAAAGCAATTAAGGCAGAGCCTATCCCTATAACTTTTTTGAAGCCCACTTTTCCGCTTGCTAGTCCGGAAGGGATTGAAAATATCATCTGCGTTATTCCAAATAAAGACACCAGGAGTGATACCTTTATAGCGGAGATGGCAAACCTATCCATAAACACCTGTTCGATTGGTTGTACGGACAAGAATCCGATCCCAGCTATCCAAGCAACTAACACGAATAAGGCTAAGTTAACCCATCTTTGTTTCACGGGTCCGACTTCACTTGGTTCGGATTCCTCCATGATTCTAAACTCCTAATACTCACCATACTCCTTCACGACGTCAACCCCTTCTTGGACATTCTCTATCTCTGAATCTGAGGTTATTTCTGCGCTTAGAATAAACCAACCGCCTTCAGAACAGTCGTAGATTATTTTCCCCTATTTAACTCCTTTATTAATCCCCTAATTTATGATTAGCGGGAGAATTGTATGAGGGAAAGATATGAACCCTCGAAATCCTATGATACACCGAGTTCAACGATAGCTTATAGGAATTTAGAATAGAATAAAAAGCTTTAATAATGTTTTTGTAAGCGATACCGAAACGGGCTTTTTCATCAATAACCGAACCCCTTAAATTAACTTCTGTATTATTGTTTCTCTCGATTTCTCTAAACATATTGAGAATTTTAAATTTTTAATAAATTTATTCGGACTCGAGTTCGGAATAGATATCTGGATGTTTTCTTTCATTTATCATTTTGTTAATTTCATCATCAGTAGGGAGTTTGGAATCATCCATCTTATTTACGTGTGTAAATTCTTCAATATTTTTTCTATAACTCGGAGAGGTTTCTTCCCTAGGTACGCCGAGTTGTAGAACTTCTAATATTCTAACATAACTGGGAATATCCAATAGTTGGTGAAGATTATCTCTAGCGAACGATTCTACAGTTCCCCATGTTAAAGCCAGGTTCAAGGCATTTGCAGCTAGCATCATATTCTGAATCGCTATCCCAAGACTTACATACAGGATCTGGTCCTTGTCGCTGGCTTCCGGATATGCGTTTTTGAACCTAGTGTCGGCACAAACTATCAGTAATACGGGTGCGCTGGTTATTCTTCGCTTCAACGCTTCTTCGCTTCCGTAAGGAAATCTATCTTCATACTTTTTGGCTTCCTTTTGAGAATCTGCCAGAATTCGTCCTATCTCATTTTTCAGTTTCTCTTCCTTCACCACGATAATTTGCCAAGGTTGAGTATTTGCACCTGAAGAAGACCATCTCGCCGCTTTCAATATTTTCTCCAAAGACTCTTGAGGAACTGGTTTGTCTTCAAAACTCCTAAGTGTTCCCCACCTTTTTACGAGTTGTAAAAAAATATCAATATCCAATCAAAGACCCCAATTCTAATTCTTAGACATTAATATTATGCTTTCTGAAAGTGAATGTCAAATCTAGCCCCACCAAGTTCAGAATCTCTCACTTCTATGCTTCCCTCATAAGTTTCGAGGAGTGTTTTAACTAAAAACATCCCCAGTCCGGTTCCTCTCTCCTCGTCAGTCGTATACCCCTTATCAAAAATACTATCCTTTTTCTCGTCCGGAATACCTTGCCCGTCATCCTCTATTATGCATTTAACCTCATCTTCACTGACCTTCCCCTGAACTCTAATCTTGCTACCACCCGAATGTTGAACGGCATTCTCGAGAATATTCGAAAAAACCCGTCCCAACAACGATCCCGCCGAAACCTCACACCCTTCCTCAGGACAGCCAACAACAATCTCCACACCCCTCTCCTCCGCAAAATCTTCAACCTCACCAACCGCATCAAAAATCGCAGAATCAATCCCAACTTCCCTAATCTCTTCCTCTTGAGCCTCCCTCAAAGTCCTAACCTTCTCAATAATCTCAACCCCCTCCTCCACCCCCTCCATCGCCAAAGAAAAATAGTCCTCCACCTCTTCAGAAAAATCATAATCTTCAAGCAATTCTAAATAACCTCGAATAATTTGAAGCTTATTCCTCACATCATGCCTCAACAAAGAATGGAGAAAATCTTCTCTCCGTTCCGCTTTTTCCCTTTCTCGAATCTGTCTTTCAAGTTCATCTCTTTGATAAATCAACTCAAGATGTGATTCAACAAGCATTCTAAACTCCCTCATCAAATCCTCATATTTTTCCCCGTAACGATTTTCTTCCGAATCAAGAACGCAAATAGTTCCGAAAATATCACCATCAGGCCATTCCAACGGAAAACCCAAGTAAGAGATCATGCCCAATTCGACATCGGGA
>CAZSNS010000034.1:14955-21401 GCA_964608515.1 Hadarchaeota archaeon (SeqCode) | reverse complement strand
AATCTTGACGAAATCTTGGAACTAGCGGAAGAAGAAGATGTAGAACGGAAAGAGTACAGCATAATCTTAGGCACCATTAAATCCCTTCACACGTACGAGCTTGAGAAGAAACAAACGTGGACTGGAAGTGTAGAGAATCACAGTTTTTTCGACGAAGAAAATGATGATAAAGATCTGATCGCCAAAGCCAAACTGAGGGTATTGAAGGACGGCACTTGGTATGTGGGGTCAGAAAGATTTGCGGAGTTCGACCCCCGGGATGAGTTTATTGAACTGAGCGAGGTCGAAGATATCGAAGTGGAGCTCGATGAAGATGCCCACCCTTATATAATCCACAGATACGGAGATGAGAGATATACAGGATGCTCCATATTCCAAAAATCTTGGGAGGAGGAATACAAAAGGTATTCTAATGTGTTTCTTATGTATCCGGAAAATGTTAAATCGGCAAAGCGTGGAGAAGTGAAATTTGTACGCTCCTACATGATAGAGCAGGGTGTCGAGAAAGTTGAAGATGAAAGATCGGAATTATTAGAAAAGTTTTACGAAAAATTTCCAGAGATGAAGGACTATGAGAAGAAGGTGGAAAAGACTAAGCAATGTAAACTTAGGAAAAAGCACGGACTATCAACGGAAAATTTCGACGAGTCCGAACTTTTTCCCGGCAAAGGCTTCGCCTCCAAGAAAAGTAAAAAGTTCAAGAAGTTCTACGTCGACTTTTTGAAAGATTCCGGATATGGGGAAAAAATTGAGAAAAACGAAACTCTCAAGCGGAAGGCGTTCAACGGACACATCCAAAACTTTGCCGACTGGTTGGAAGGAAAAGGTTTCGAGGTCCAAGCAGAAATAAAATCGGACGGGTGTTGTAAATGAAGCTCTATGATATGGATGAACAGGAATGGAGGGGCGATTTTGAGGAAAGGGGAGAGAGTTGGAGGTCTTTGCGAGTGTACCGGTGCGAAATATGTCATGCAAAGACCAACAAATGGCACATGGGCGGTTGGCCGGGGAAGGGACCTAGGCTCTCGTGTCCGGGTGACGAGTATGAGGAACACGATGAACTAGAGTCGGTCCTCGAACGACGCGATGAACTCGAAACTCTGTTCGAACTGTGTAATAGTATCGATCAGGAAAAGTCGCAGGATTTGAACGACTTACCTCTTCTTACAGTTTTATTGGGGGAAAAGGTCGAGAGATTGAGGAAGAAATTCTCCAAAGATGTGAATGATGTGAAGGGAGTAGGTTCAGACGCGGAAATCAAGGGTTATTATCCCTCTACGAGATATTCCGGCGAGAAAGGAAGTCTTGGTCAATAGCTTCTAAAAAAATGGAAGTTTTCAACCCGAACAAAAAGGATTTTCACAGTATCCCCCAGACCACCAAAGAACTATCCACCTTTCCCAATTGATTATTACAAACCATATGGAACAAATCTACAGAGGTCAAAATTTCAATCTCCAACGAAAGAGCGACATAGGGCTAGAATCTAGAAGTTAAGATGGTATTAACCTTCAGTATTGTGGTAGAATTTGTTTATCATTCGTTATCTTTTCAGATTTTGTTGTAAGTTTCCTCTACAGGGTCCTCAAGCTCTCTCTTTAATCTGTCAAGTTCCTTCTTAGCCTCTTTCACCAGTTCTTCAACACTGTCTTTATTTTCAAGGAGAATGGGTTTCCTTAGAAAGGTAAATTTATCGTTACTTTTGTTGAAACCTTCCTCCTCTAATTCAGATATTTGGTTTTCAGCTTCCTCTCCAAGTTTTCTCCTAAATTTAGTTCTATTATTGTTTTCAATATCTAATCTTATTTCTAACTCGGGGTTTTCACCAAATCGGTCTTCAGATTCACTGAATCCAATCTCATAATGGACATGGGGATTTTTCCAACTTTCCTTTTTAAATTTCAAAACATCCTTTTCGATATCTCCAGGAATCTCAATTTTATCATCTAAGGAGTCTTCCTTATAGTGATAGCAATGGTATTCCTTATTACTCTCTTTTTCTAAAAAATGAGACCCAATTCTATTAAACACATCCTCTCTATAATTTTCAAACTCCTCTTTAAGTTCATCAGCTTTATCTAATACTTTTTTGTATTCTATATAGAGTTTGGCGTTATCGTGGTCATAATTATTCATAAGGTAATTCTCCCAATGTTCTTTTATCTGATGAGCATTATTAGTATTATAGTCTGAATCATTTTTCCCATTTTCGCATTGCTCTAAAGCTTCTTCTAGCTTTTTAACTATATCTCTCCAAGTAATAACTCCATCAATCCAATCAGCAAACTCATTCTGTGCTCTCTTTTTTTCATAAAAAAAAGGAGTTAAGTAAAAAAAACGAGGATTTTTTCCTATCGCTCTCTTCTCAACATATTTACTCTCTTTTTTTATCTTTTCTTTCTCTGCTGTTTCGTCTCCATTTGGAGTTTTGATTTCCACTCCTACTATATCTTCATCGGTTTCTATTAGAAGGTCGACATCCCCCCTCTTCTGCTCGTAAATGCGTAGCTTTCCATTTTCTTTTCTGATAATGTAAGTATTGTCTTTATCTTCATCTACTATCTCCCATTCTTCCTCCCTTCTTTGGGAAGGATTGGAAAAGGATTGGTTTTCCTTTTTGATTTTATCTTTAATATCTGAAGAGATTTCACCTTGATTCAACTTCTTACTAATACCTTCATCGTCAATGCTACCACTCTCTTCCTCTCCTTCGGTGAATTGCTCAAGACAGCAAATTTCTTTTGGAAGTTTTTCAGTATTGTTGAGAAACAATTCCAATATCTTACTCCGGACTGGAGAACCTTGTTCTCTCCCCTCCGGTTTTTTTAGAAGCCAACATAATGTTCTAGTGTTTTTCCGTTCGTCTGTTTTTATATTTAGAAAATCGAAAAAAGTGACTTGAGGCTTTTCTATAGAACCTAATTTAGTTTTTAATTCCCTCAATTTGGTCCTGAGATTAGAAACTCTTTTTTCATTCAATGCTTTTAAGTCAGAACTCAGGTCAGAAAGGCATTTCTCAAGATTCATATATTTATATTTGTAATTTATTTTTATTTGTAATTTACTCGGAGTAAGAGTGGTCCATATTTTCAGATATTATAACATTAATAGTGTGATGGTATGCTGATTTTTCCGGTCTAGTCTGTCTGTTGCGCGCCTCCAAACCACGAGGTGGAGGCGCTGGACCGCCTCCCCACCATCGCCGAGCGGAGCTCGGCTCCAAAAAATAACATCATCAGGAAAAGAAAGAGAAATGGGAGGTGAAAAGATTTTATAACCGTATCTGCCGGTTTGGACGTGCATAAGGAAAAGTGTCACGAAGTTATTATGAACGAGGATGGCGAGATTTTGAAGGACGAGAAGTTTGAGAACTCACTTTCCGGGGTAAAGAGTTTCTTTCAAGGTTTTCGTCATGCCGATGTGGTGATCGAGGTTTCCTATTCCTGGCGACCTGCGTATGAGAGGTTGGAGGAGATAGGGATAAAGCCGAAGTTAGCCCACCCGCGTGAAGTAGAGGCGATAGCCAGTTCGGAGGTTAAAACCGATTCTATTGACGCTAGAACCCTAGCTCATCTGTTGAGGACTGGACTTATTCCTGAGGCTTACGTCCCTCCGAAAGATATCAGGGAGCTTCGCGATAAGATGAGGCTACGGGCGAAGCTAGGGGATGAAGATCGAGGATGAAGGGGAAGATTCGAGCGGAACTAGAGAAGTACCGTATAGATCTGGATAGGAACCCGTTCACAAAGTCTGGGAAGGAAAAGAGCGGGAGGGATTCAAAGTCTCCTGTTTCCGATATAATAAAAAATAAAGACAAGCTCCTTATTTTTGAAGAGAGGCAGAAGATAAGCAGGTCATTTTACTGGAAGAAGAATGGAGGAATGATTAGAGATGAGTTCAAGCGGAAATGAGAAAAGGAAGTTGAACGAAAAAATGGATTTACTCAAGAAAGCAGTAAATTGAAAACTTAAGAGATAGTTTAAAAGAGAATTTAGAAAAAACTTTAGCCAAGGGTTAATACTACATCAGCTCCGTCTATATTCGATAGAGATTTCATAAGGACTGTAGAAAGTCTCTGAGACTTTGCCCTACTCTTTTTAACCTCTCCAAGTCGTTTAATCTAGCACTGAATTCGTTTATGTCCCATCCTTTTTCCTCTAAAAAATCTAGGAGTAGAGTAGGAGTTAGATCCGTATGTAAGTATTTGACCTTCTCTAACTTCTTGCAGGTTTGTAAATACCAAACGGCCGATTGAACTTCCCTAACAGTTAAATTCGTGTTTAATTTTGATTCCACTTTTAGAGTTACTGATTCCATTTTTTCAGAAACAGAAGTAAGCGTGGCAAGAAATTTACTTCTCTCTCCGATAACTTCTATTTCTTCATCCTTCAAATCTTCAATATCTAGAGTGGCGTTACAGTTGCTCAGAAAATCTTTGACATGAGAATTGGGTGGGGCTAAATGCTTTGCTATACCGCAGTTATAAAACCAGAGGACTGATTTAACAAGTCCTATATTATAAATATTTTTAGCGGAGGAAACGATAAGTTCTCTTTGTGCTTCTATATCCCCTCTCAAATCTTCAATTTTTTGAGCATCTATATCATTACTATCGATATAGTTTACCGCTCTATGCATTGATTTGCTAAGTTCATGGTTTTCTACCATACCTTTGACCGTTTTTAGAATACCACTTTTATACCCCTCTCCAGGATCACCGCTAATATTCATCAATTTAGAGCCAATTTTGTCTAAAACCTCTTCTCTCCATCCAGTTCCCTCACCTAACTCTTGAGCTTTTTCCATTGTCACATACTCAGAAAGCACGTTTTTTATGTAACTGGCTTGGGCAGAGCGAACGTTCTTACCGAGGAAGATAGGATACATTAAAGCATTCCAAATTTCCTCCTTATTCACTGGTAATCCATCATCACTTCGATCATCAGCGACAGCTTCTACCAAATTAGAAAAACCAGATGGAAGATTTGGAAAATCATTATTAGAGAACATCAAACTAAAATCAAAAGAAAGCTAAAAAAGTTTTTCGAAAATTTATTCTATAATGCTAAGCAATATTGGTATTGGTAAAATTATCCTAAATTCAAAGACTCATTTTTGGATAAGTAGTTGTGGATTTTTTCTTCGTCTTTCTCATCTAATTTACAGAACTGCTGAACCGGACTACACCTTTCACTCCTTTTCTCACCTAAAACCTCCTTAAGATTGAATGGGTGATTGAGTTTTTCAGTACTGTCGCATTCTATAATGTAATCCCATCTTCCTTCATTACCCGGCCATAACTCAGCTACTTCTCCCGGCTTTGTTTTCCTTATATTTCGAATTTTCATTATATATCGAATTTGTTTTTCTCCAGTTGAGAGATTCTCTTTTGTTCTTACTTACAAGAACAATCTCTCCAACATTCCAGTTCTTTGGCTCTCCAGTATATGCATGCTTCTGATTTTCTATAACATTCTGAAAAGTTTCACCAGAGGTTTTAAATAAAAACATACTAATCCAAATCAAAATTCCTGAAGTACTTAATAAACCCTGGCTGTCTTTAAATCTTGTAGAAGAAATATTCTCCATTCTAGATAGGATACAATCAAAAGAAACTCTATTCACTTTTATATGGTTTGATTCTTTTTTGTGAATAAGAGTCTCCTTCAACTTCATAAGTATTGGCGTTCTCCAACTCTTGATCAGAAATATCTTCCGTCTTGTAAATAGTTAAGCATATCTGAAGGTTTTTCTCCTCCCCGCTGACCTTCTGGGAGAGTTCTAGAAAATCACTAAGCCTGTAAGTGTCAAACCTGTCAGCTGCTTCGTCCATGACCAAAGGCAGTTGAAACTGGCTTGCCAAAGTATACATGATTCCAAAACTGATTGCAGCGCGTTGAGAACCAGAAGGATTCGATATATATTGTCCATCTAATGCGGGCTCAAACTCGCCGCCGCCCTTGTGAATGAATTCCAGTGTTTGATCAGGTACGATGCTCCTGTAGGAGTGTTCGACATTCTCCTGTATATAGTCCCCAAGTTCATCAACCATTTTTTCAAGATCGACCTTTTCAAATGCAGTTCTATAGAGGGTACGGGGGTAGGGAAGAAGTCTACTTAAAATATAATCACTATAGGATAGATCTCTCAAGTATTCTTTGATATTGGATTTTTCCTTTTGGAGCCATTCCTGAACTTGCTTCTGTTCCTTTCTTTCACTTTCAAGTTCCTGAATGGAGTTTTTCAGTTCCTTGATTGTCTTTGAAATAGTTTCGGGTGAAATTTCTTCTCTAACTCTTTCCGCACATTCTGGAAACTTATCGAGTATTTTTTCTGGAAGTTCATTCAAGATATCTATAATTTTTTCTTGTACACTCTCAGCACATTTGTGCACTACTTTCGAGAGTTCAGAGAAATCATCTTCGTAGGTTTTGTATATTTTTTTC
>CAZSNS010000034.1:10859-14945 GCA_964608515.1 Hadarchaeota archaeon (SeqCode) | reverse complement strand
CTTTGAAATCAAAATCAGGCTCTTCTTTATCAAATCTATTATAGAGAACGGACACGGTACTATTAAATTCGTTTCGTAGTTCTTCAATCTCTCCTTTCACTTCTTCTTCCTGACTTTCCAATTCCTTTCTCTTTTCTTCAGGAAGGTCTTCATCAATTTCATCAAAAATTTCTTCTACATTCTCAAATTTTTTCTTAGCTTCGGAGAGTTCTCCCACTTTTTTACTCAATCGTTTCCGGCGTTTTTCTAGTTCTTTTTCTTCCTCTTCAGTCATCTCCTCTTTTTTGTGCACCCTAGGCCTTCTATTCACTTGTGCCATTTCTTCTCCGTATTCATTTACTGGAATACTGATAATAGGATATTTTCCAGAAGAAGGGGGAGGGGCCAATAATACCTCAATTCCTTCTTCAGGGGGCTCGCTAGGGTTTTCTAAGGTTTTTAACAATTCTTCTATGTTCTCTGACTCCTTCTGAAGTTTCTCACCCGAATCAATGTCAAATTCTGCTGCAGTTTCTTTAACTTTCTCCATTTTTTCTTTGCACTTTTTTAAATCATCAAAGAGAGACTTAACCTCGTCTCCATTTTTGAAAATCTCAAATTCAAAGTTTTCCGTATCCGGGACAACTGCATCCTCCATATTCCAAGCTTTCGTGGGAACTTTTAGCTCTTTTACAATATCACCCCATTCACCAAGAGCTGAATCCAATTCCTTATTGCTTTTGATGTATGATTCGAATTCTTCTCTTTCCTCAAGGACTTCTTCTCTAGCTGAATTCTCCGCTTTAACCTTAGGTTCTTCCTCTCCGAGCTCTTTCTGTGCGTCTTTCGCGGCTTGTACATCTTCAGGGATACCTTCACTCAACCTCTCATTAACCTTAGTCTCCCACTCGTCGAGCTGGTTTTTTATTTCTTGAACATTAGATATCGTTACTTCCTCAAGACCTCCCTCCGGTAATACCTCCTCAAGATAATCGGGCTGTTTCCCCAGACTTTCCTTCGCATTTTCTTTGAGTTCAAGAAACTTCTTCTCGACTTTGTCCAAACGTTTTTGATTCTTCCGTGCTTCATTCTTAACTTCCATCAATTCTTCTGACAATGCTTCCGGGATTTCACAAATCTCCCCTTCAAGAGCTTTAAGATAACTGTCAACGTTTCTCGATGCAAAGAGTAAATCCATAACATCAGAATACATTCCAATATCTTCAAGGATCTCTTCTAGTTCTGAGATAGTTTGGGCTATTGGATCTCCCCAAGCTACACTTTCTAAGCTTTGGGATATCTCCTCACCAGAACTCTTCCAGTTTATTTCGTTACGGTTCGCTTCGAAGAGCTGTCGTTCTTCTCTGATCCCACCTCCGGACTTTGAAAATTGGTAGGTGAGTTTATACATATTTTCCCCCTGAAGAAAGTAACAAGTCACTTCTCCTTTCTCTAACGGATCGAGCAGAACCTCGTCCTTCGTCAATTTCACGCCTTTTTTTCGGAAAAGCCCCTTTCTTAGAAAACATAACTTGAGCACAGTAATTATGTTTGTCTTACCGGAAAGGTTCTCTCCATAAATGAGAGTAGGACTGTCCGGGCGAAAAACTATCTTGCCGTAAAGTCCAAGTACTCCATCAACGTCAAGAAGAACAAGCTGCATCAGTAGGTCACCTCGTCTAAATTCTCCTTAAGATACTTATCAAAATCCTCCGGAGTCGATTCTAAAATGTCCTCGTTTTTAAGAATCGAGACAAATTTCTTCAGAGAATTACGCATATAATCACTTACCTTCTCACCACTACCCCTCTCAAGCACTTCCTCATCTAGAAGCTCACTGGTAGCTGACTGTAATTTGTCCTCATTCACCTCTATTCCTTCATCCGAGAGATCAGAAGCAATCTCATCAATGCTTTCGGTAATTCGACGCTTTAAGCCATCTACAGTAAGAAGTGGCCAATCCACCTGTTCTCCAGAGGAAAATCCTGTCTTACCCCCCTTGGTTTCATCCACAATATCATCGATTATGAGGTCTTGATATTGATCGGGTATATCTCTGAGGAGAGAGATTGCAAATTGAGCTTCACCAGTAACTAGGGGTACAATTGCAAGCCTGTCTTTATCATCTCTTTCTGATATTCTCTCCAAAATTGTATGGAATCTCGACCGAACCTTTCCCTGACTGAGGTCCGATACATCAATCGTCAGTTGAACTATTCTGATTGATGGTTCGATCGGCAAGAATTCGGGGGATAAATCGTCATTAATGAAAACGTATCCGAATGGGCTTTCGCGGTCATAATTTTTAAACTTTGAACTCTCGGCGGTCCATTCGTACTTTTCCTGCCAGTAATCGCCCAGTTGAAGTTTCGAAGGTAGTAATGCAGGAAGAAAGACGATATTTCCCCCGTCGGTGGCATCGGGATTAAAGGAATGTAAGTGCCCATTTAACACAAGATCGAATTCGGAGGACAGTTGAGATCTCAAGTCGGAGGGAAACTCGCGCTTGCCCGGAATGAAAGTTTCATGACATAATAGAATTGAGATGTCCTTATCATTTTGATCTTCAAGATTGGAGAGAATCTGTTCAACATCCTCTTCTAAATTTTCTCTATTATATGCTTTCTCATATCGCGTCTCAAGGCAGTAAATCGAGATATTATCGATTGAAATCCATTCATCGCAAACATAGTAGAAGTCTTCTACAGCTTGTTCCAATCCTTTAAGTACCCGGGGGTCTTCATGATTTCCCCGAATGGCGTATACTGGAAAATCTACCTCAGACAGGACACGACGGATGTCTGTCAATGTCTGCTCCCCTTCGGGATGTAAAACGGGTGCTGTTCTAGTTTTTCTCTTATCGAATATGTCCCCAGAAAAAAGAATGGCGTCGGGGTTCTGCTCCTTAATTTCTTTCATTACATTGAGAAAATCCTGTATAGGATCAAAAACTTCAGTATAAGTTTGCAAAAGATGAGCATCAGAAATGACAGCTATCTTCATATAAACTTGAAATTAAGTCTTTTTCTCTAATCATAAAAATCCTTTTATCTTTCAAGGTTATTACGAAATTTTACTTTTAAATTTTTAAAAATTGAGTAAAGTTGCCTTAAACTTTTCACCGGCTTCTTCGAGGGAAAGCTTGCGGTTTTCATCAATCAAAAATTTTCTATATTCATTTTGAATGTCTTCAGCTGTGTGAGTAGCGACATAGCTGGTATATTTAGTCGCTTGTAAATCAGTCGTTTTATCAGTTTTATCTCGCTTACGCTATATCCCTATCACCTCATCTTCCTTGTCCAAAGCCAAAATATCTAATCTATACTAAGCTCCTCAAAATCATCATAATCGAGCTCACAACCAACAAGTCTTAACAGAGGAGTTCAGGCTTTTCCACAACCCACTCCTTAAGTCTCTTCTTTCCAAAGATCAAGTACAGAAAAAATCTCCCCCTTAAGTTCCATCAATTGGACTTTATCTTCATCAAAAGAAAAAACTGAGGAAGAGCAATCAAATCACTTTAATCTTTATGAAAAAATAATTTTTCGCTATGGAACTTATGTCATCTTTTGGGTCTTTTATCTTAGATTTTAACTCTTCTTCATTATTTTCCAAGTTTGCGATACCATTTTTTAGAAAGTTTTCAGAGATTAAGTTAAACACTTTAATCTTTAACTGTCTCAACTAGTTCCTCTATATCTTCCAAACTCAACTCATCTAGAGGGATTCTGATTGTACACTCTTGAGGACTTCCCCCGAAACGATTTATCAAAATTTGCTGGACATCTTCAGACAACGAGGATCTAGAAGCTGTCAGATGTTCATAACCTCCTGACCCTGCTCTGAAGAATGTCTTATTCTCTATAAAGAAAATGATTTCACTTATCCCTCCTCTTTCCTCCGGCCAAAGTTCGCGTAAACGTTCTATCTTCGGTCGATTTTCTTCTGAGAACTCTTCTGAATGTTCTTCTACGGGAATATTTTCGGAAACTGGTTTACCGGTTTGATTCGGTTCTAGGATGATAGATTTGCGCTCGTCTTCGGATAATCCTTGATAGATTTCTTTCAAAGAGATTACTTCACCCACGTATTCTTCAACTTTGGGTG
>CAZSNS010000034.1:0-10849 GCA_964608515.1 Hadarchaeota archaeon (SeqCode) | reverse complement strand
GTGCCCAGCAAATGAGAAAATCAGCATCAAGTTCTGGGTATTTCTCTACATCTCTCAGTAAACTTTTGCTGTATAATTTGAACTCGAAATTGACATCTCTCTATTCTCCGTCTTTCCACTGTTTTCCTCTTGCGTCCAACCGTTTATCATGGTCGTATCCTCTCTTTCTAGGGTTAACTTCAAACTCTTCGAAAGCAAAACGGTAAGGTATATGATCTCATAAGAGTCCCATTAAAAGATAAATCCCGATTTCCTCGCCGGGACGATAAAGCAAACCGGAAAATTCAGGAGGTACTTCTTCCGTCATAGTTTGCTTACAAATATCTACTAGAAGGATAAAAATACTAGTGAATATACGATAGAGGCATACATAAGTTGATGATTTAGAATTTTTTCAAAAATTGAAAATTTTTGGATAACCACACCCTTCAAATTTTTCTTGAATGGGAAGAATCATTGATTCCTCCTATCTTTAAGACGATTAATCCAAACATCACGAAAAACACCGTTGCAGAGAATACAAAACCATACTCAAAAATCACAAAACTAGAAGATAGAAAATGAATCTCTTCTAAAAATTAGTCTTAAATTTCTTGAAGGATAAAAAGATTCTAAGAGTTTTTTATGAAGTTGAGAACCCATATCGCGTTTGGTTTTCTTTTCGGAATTTTGTTTTACTATTTTTTTGGGTTTGGTTTTGAGTTTGTTTTGTTGACTGGTTTTGTTGCTTTTTTGCCGGATATTGATTTGACTATGCAGAAGGATTGGAGTCTTGGTAATAGGCATAGGAAGTTTGGACACAATATTTGGTTTATGTTAGGAGTGGGTTTGATAGGTTTTGTTAGTTTTCGCAGTCCCGTATTGTTTCTTGGGATTGTGGTTGGGATATTGAGTCATTACGTAGCTGATTCTCTCACAGTTTCAGGGATTCGTTGGATTTACCCGCTCGGTGAAAAAGGTGGTAAATTTCACATCTCAGGACCCTTTAGCATGAGCGACAAGAGCAACAGATGGCGAGAGAAAATAATCCAATCAGTACTTTTCGGACTTACCGGATTCTTATTCCTAATCAAACAAATCGAAATCAAACCATTCTCAACAGAAGGACTAATCTCACTCGGAACATTACTACTATCAGGATACATTATGATGAAACTGTTCGACAAAACACTCGAAAAAATAATCAAAAACCTAAACCTCTAAATATTCAAACTGAAGAGAGTTAAGACACTGCCAAACTATCTTTTTTAGAAATTGAACATTTTTTAGATAACTTGACCTTTAGAATCATTTTAATTTAGCAAATTGTTTTATGAGTTTAACCTATCTCTGAAATAATTTTCAACTGACTCATCTTGAAAGTACACATAACAACCTTTCATCCCTCGAGAAAGAAGTATCTTGTATATTTTCCTCACATACTCGTTAAGCTCTTCCGGTTTGTCCTTCAACCTCTTCTTACCAGCTTTATCCTTGTAACTCGACCACTCCGTGTCATATTCAAGATCCTCTTCATCGAACTTGAGATCATCCCCCACGATCACGCCAACATACTCAAACTCCAAGCCCTGAACGGTATGAATGCACCCCACCTGATTCAATCCTTCCTCCCTTATAGCCCAAGATTTGCGATACTTTCTTGAATTCCACGGCATTTCAAAATCGTATTCGGGTATCTTGATATCATCAATTTCTGCATCGGGGTTACCCTTCTTTTCCGAAGTCCAAGGCCATGCATATCCAGCCAGCAAACGTGCCTTATAGCCTTCTTCTGCCTTTTCGAAGATAGCGTCTCGCAAATCATTTGGGGTTTCAAAGATGCGGAACTCAAAATCTTCTTCACCCCAGCCGTCATAGTTTGCAGTCTGTCTGATATGCAGAACATCGTCCAGCCAGTTTACATATCCTTCTGCACCGGAACATCGGAACTGAGTGGCAAGTTCATATTCCTTAATTTCAGTATCATATTTTTTGGCGACTCTCTTAATTTCGTCGACAGATCCTATATCTTCGGGCCGAATAGATTGTCTATCATCTATGAAGAAAATAGCCGTTTTAGCCGCTTTGACAATATCTTCTACTTGGTTTTCGCCTTTATACATGAATGCTTTCTCATCTTTGAGCCTATGGGCTTCATCAACAACAATTGTATCGAATAAATCTTCCTCGGTATCGTGAAAAGAAGATGATCCCTTGAAAAGTTTCTTGACTCTTGTCTTGGTCCTATCTTTAGCGAGTTTTTCTATAATGGCTTCGCGAAATGCTGCGTTCGGACCTACAAAAATCGTATTTTGATTTCCTTGCAATAATTCACCGAACAAATTAACTGAAATTACTGATTTTCCAGTACCAGGACCACCCTTAACAATAACAACCGATTTTCTATCCGATTTCATAGCTTCTTTTTTTGCTTTTTCAAAAACAACTTTCTGATCATCAAGTAAAGTAAATGCCTCATTTCCTTCGAACATTTCAGAAACATGGTCGATAAGTTTTTTACTGGGTATTATTTTGCCATTTTTTATTTCATAGAGAATGTCCAATCCATCGCCGTTTCCTACATGTCTCTTGATAAAATCTTGAAGTTTCTCTGTATCATCTTTAAAAAATAAAGGTGCCTCTTCTACTTTCTGGGAATAGAGACTACTCCGCAATGGTTCAGGGGTGTTTTCCTTATAATTGTGTAAATAAGCACAAGAATATGGAGTCAAATTCCCGTCGGCAACAGCACTATGAAAATCCTCCATAAAATCCCTATATGTATAAGCTTGATAGCTTGGATGTGTAGTCTCAGCAATCCCACCACCAAAAACAGTTTCAACGACTCCATCCATATCTGTTTTTTCAGCACGCTCCCATTGCTTCAATTCTATAATTACAAAATTCTTCTGATTCTCGTCATCCCTCCCTGTAATTACAAAATCAACCCTTTGGGAAGAATTCGGTAACATGTATTCAATCAGTACACCACAATCAGAAGAAACACCAGAAAGTCTCACTATCGTCTCCATATGAGACAATGAATTTCTCCAAGATCTTCTTTCATTATCAGCAACGCTTCTTCCTAGCTTTTCTCTAAAAGTCTCTTCTATATTCTCCACAACTTTGTTTCTCTCCACATCTCTCCTAAAACCATGAGCATCGTTTTCGTATATAATCATAAATCCGTATACCTCTCAGATTTCCCTTTGGCCTTTTCTTCAGGATACTTTTCTTTGTTCTTCTTTAGCTTGTTCATCATGATATTTGCAACATCCTCGTCAAGTAAGTCAACCATTAGAAACGAAAATATCATAACATCGGCGAGTTCATCCCTTACTTCTGCAAGTTTATTTTCTGCCTTAACCTTATCTCTTGCCTGTTCTTGAGTATCCCAGAGGAAATGTTCCATAAGTTCGCCAGCTTCCGTTGCTATTGCCATAGAAAGGTTTTTGGGTGTATGGAACTGTTTCCACTCTCTGTCATCTCTAAAATTCTTTATTTTTTTCATGACCTCGATAAAAGTAGTATCACTATCTTCTATAATCTCCACCCCCTAAGGAAAAATTGTGGAGGAAATTTATAAGCATTTTTTGCACTTCCCCGTAATCTCCTTTTAATCTTCTTAAGGGATACTATTTGAACTGTCATTTTTTGACGGTCTCAGCAAGAGAGGGGGTTAAACTTCCATTTTGACGATTTTCTTGTCACGTTCAATTAGTGGTTCTAGCTTGGGACTGCGACAATCGAGATTGAGCCTTTCATCGTGCCACTCCTGACCACCCTTGCCTTTCCAAACGCCGTACAGCGTGACTTTAGGCAATGTCAACACGCCAAAGAGGATAGTCAACAAATAGAGCGTATCCCAGATTTCCGTCCACTAACCGTTTAGCGAGTCGGGGAGTTCATTAGGGAACTCAACGAGCTGGGTGAGAACCTTATGTGAGCGCGCTCGCTCAACGAAATCCCGACCGTTGCTGAAAAGAAAAACATCCTTCTGACTATCACTCTGGAGGTCGTCGTAAGCATTAATGATTGCGTCGTCACCGGATTCCGAGGATATTTCGTCAGCATATCGATGGTCTCGCAAATGCCGATAGTAGTTTTAGCCAAGCCTCTTTGACTTTTTGTTTCAATTCTTTTGACATGTTTAGGTTTACTCTTTCTTTGTTTCTCTGTGCGCACATCCCCAAGCGCGCATATTAAATGAGAAAAAGGTTAAAAAATCTCTCAAGTCCTATTGGTCTTGATAGAGAAATATGTTTAAACCAGTGTGACTAGAATATTTTGGAGGATTTAGGGTGCCCAAACTCTCCAAGGTTAGAGAGAAAATTTTGCTTTTCCTTTATGATGGTAGGGAAGTGAAGGCTAGTGGAATGTCTGAAAGTGATATGGTGGATCGGGATATTAGTACTTTGAGGGATTCTCCCCTTCCTGGTTTGGTGGAAGAAGGGTTGATAGAGAGTGAAAAATTGGGTGAGGATGAGAGGGGTAAAGAAGAGTTTCAGATTACTGAAGAAGGAAAGAAGGTGTTGGAAAAACATATCCGGAAGGATATTGAGGATTTGAAGAAAAGGTTTGATGTGGAAGGGGAGTTTCTGTGAATGCCAGGGCTTATTACTGGTGAAAAATAAAAGACTCTCCTGGGGATGTCCAGGTTGGCTGTTACCTCTACACTCTGGTGTGATAATTGTAACGTCCCGTTAATTGGACCAAGGTGTGAAATTTGTGGTTCGGAAGGTGAAGAGTTTACAAAAACAGGTGTAAAACCAGTATTTCCTGAAGAAAAAGAAGAATACAATGCTCTAGTTTCGAAACATTTAGATGAAGACAAAAATGCTCCTTCTTGCTTGTATCGGTCGAGGAATAGGCTTTACCATCATGGTGAAATTTTTTCTGCGTTGCAACTTAATGGATCCGGTCTTGAGATAAACGGTAGTAAGTCTTTGATAAAGGATAGAGTGGAAAATGCGGAAGATGGAAAAAATATTGAAGAGTCCTTGGATTTGGCTGTTGAAGCAAATAAGGAAAGATTAAACCGGATGGAGGAAGAGGCTTTAGAGTTCATCGAAAAGATTGCTGAAAATAATTCGGAAAGGAAGAAATATATTTCGTTTAGTGGCGGGAAAGATAGTGCTATTGTGGCTAGTTTGGTCAAAAAAAGTATTGGGAATGTTACGCTTCTTTTTTCAAATACTACGATAGAGTTACCAGAAACTTTGGAATATGTTGAACGTTTTTCGAACGAGTCAGGTTTAAAGTTGATAAAGCTGGATCCACCTAAGCCCTTTTTCGAGATGGTTGATGAGTTCGGACCGCCTAGTCGCATGATGAGATGGTGTTGTTTCACTCAAAAGTCGGCTCCAATTAATCGTTTTTACAAGGATTTGGATAAAGAAGTTCTCAGTTTCGACGGTATGAGAAAGGTTGAGTCACAAGCCAGATCTAAGTATGATAGGGAAAGGGATAATACTAAGATTATTCGTCAGAGAAGCGCATATCCTATTTTTGAATGGACTGATTTGGCGGTTTGGTTATACATTCATTTTAGATCTATTCCTTTCAATCCGCTTTACCGCAAAGGGAGGACTCGTGTAGGTTGTTGGGCTTGTCCAAATAATGGGAAGTTGAGCAATTATTTTATCGAAAAACTCCATCCTGAGTTAGTGAAAAAATGGAAAAGAAAACTTCTGGAATATGCTAAAGAGAACGGAAAGGATAGGGATTGGGTAAAGAATGGAAAATGGCGGAGTCGGAAGACTAAGTATCAAGACAATGAAGTTGTTAGCAAAAGACAGCTTTGTGGTAATGGAAATAAAATTCTATATCAGTTGGAAGATTCTGAGAAAAAATCTAAGGTCTTAGAATTTCTTAAAATCTTCGGAAAATATCAAAAAAGAAGTATCGAAGGACATAAACTCGTTAGAATAGAAGGAGAAGAAGTGAAAATTTCTTCAAACGGAAATAATGGGGAATTTAGAGTGAATTTCAACGGAGCGGATTATTTAACAAAAAATAGAGTGGAAAAACAGATAGTAAAAGCACTCAACTGTAAGGGATGCGGTGCCTGTTTAGGAGCTTGTCCACAAGGTGCAATTTCTTTGGAACCAGAATATTCAATAAATACAGATAAATGCACTAACTGCGAAAAATGTGCTTCAAGCGAATATCTCAAACAAGCGTGTGCAGCTCTTCATTATAAGAGTCAAAGAAAAAAGATTTCAAATAAGTGAAATCAATACAAGTCTGAGCTTTTTATTTTCCCCCAATTAGATATAGGGGTAGAATTTTCCCAAACCTTGTTTTTAAATTTTTTTCTAATACCCTCCCGTCTCTCCGGGTCGTTTACAGGCTGTAAAAGGGAGTAACCGGATTTTTTTAGCAAACTACAGGGGGGAAGTTTATACATAAATTCATCATCAAACAAGAATCTATCGTGATAATTCTCATAAAGTCCCTTATCTAATGTTACTTTTAATTCACATACAATCTCGTGTTCTTCCATATCGTCGCCGAATAAATCGTATTCCGTTTTGAAAGAGTCGCTAAGTTGTTTGGGGCCGGTTAATATTTTTATATTCGTCAAATTCTCTTTTTTTGTCTCTTTTAAGAGATCTAATCCGTCTTCATTAAAATGAGGGTCGACCCACCAAACTTCTCCACTAAGGTTTTTCAAAACTTTTTCTAAAAATTCTTTATAACCATCTAAGGACTCACCTGGTAAAAGGGAAATCGTTGGTTTCTTGGTAACGTTAAACCCACCAAATTTTGGAGATATTTCTATGAATTCTGAATAATCTTCTTTTAGAGAATACTCAATTTTAAAGAATTTATCCTCTTTCGGTTCGAATGTTTGCATCCACTGAATTTTACTATTTTCTTTTTCTGTTTCGACTTTCCTCTCCTTTTTAGAGCTTGGACTTTCGATTTCAAAAAAATTTAAACTTTTTATTTTTTCCCCGGGTAAAGGTATCGTAAATTTTACATAACCTATTTTCCAATCTTTTCTATTTCTTATCTGTAGTTTGACTATTTTTTTTCCATTTCTCTCTATTTCATTGAGTTTATGAAATTCTATAATTTTGCTAATTTCATCTCCTGGAATTTTAAACTCAAAATCAGTTTTTATTATTTTTGTGATTTCATCTATTGCTTTTGTATTTATTTCTAACTCTTTTTTTTCAGTAATCTTGGCTATATTATTCGGATTAACGCTAAATCTTTTTATTTTAAAATTTTCAGATAAAAGAGATTTTACTTGGTTTAGACTCTTTTTAGGAGATTTAAATCGAGATATTATAAAATCAAAAGCGGTTTCTGTGATCTTTTCTACTTCAAATTCCTGATGTAATTCCAGTATGTCTTGACTTTGATGAATATCCCTTTTTTCTCTGATTTCTTCAATCTTCCAGCTCATCTCGAACAAATTCCCCGTTGATTATATTTTCTTCTTCATAGGCAGCTATTTCAATCATGCTATGACAATTTTCCAAAAAATCTCTAGGATTATCTGAGTGTTCAAAAACTTTTGCTATTCCGTCTTCGGTAAAAGGATATATTTCTTTTTCTTCTTTTGAAGTACGTTTTGCTCGAATGTATTCGCTCACCAGGTTCTTGGCCATTTCTAGATTCATTGGAGGAATTTCTGCAGCATCGCTGAATCTATCTGCAAAACTAGGATTAGCTTCTGTGGCTTCAAACCAAGATTCCGTTGTGCATGCAAAAAGAGCAGAGAAATTGAAAAGATTGCTATCTATTAAACTTCTATAATCATCTAAGAGGTTTATAAATTTTTTTTCAGAAAGGTTTTGGATAGTTTTTTCGAATTGGTCTAAGAATAAAAAAACTATTTCAGATTCACCAAGAGTGAGTGTATTTATAATTGACTTAACGGAGTAGTTTATTATTTCGGACTTCGAAAGCTTCCTTGAAGTATAATTTAATTCATCAGCATCTCTTTTACCTATTTTATCTCCTTTAAGAAATTTTTTTGCAGTTCTATGATTTCTAGTTAAGTTGATATTTTCCTTTAGAACCTTATTTTGGAAAATATTTTCGTCAATGATATAATTGTATGTAAGAATAGAGAGACTCCTACTAATGTCTTCATCAAGTGCTATTTCATTACTAATTAAGAAATCACATATCTTTTCATAGGTTTCGTATAATTTTGAGGATGAAATTTCAAAATATTCCTCTCCGTGGTATTTTTTCCGCCCCCCAGCAGAAAAATAATCTCGTAAATCATCTTTAAATTTTCTCAAAATGTTTTTTTCAATACTCTTCCGTTTCAGTACACCGGAAATAAATTTTGAATAAAAGGTTCTAAAATCTGTCCCGGGATTATCTATAGGTACACAAATCAATCGGTCTCCGTATTCATCTTTTAGCTCCTTCTTGAGATAGGCGAGGAGCCTCGTTTTTCCGGAACCTAGGGGACCTACTAAAGGTATCCCTCCCCAACGACCTGACTGTATTGTATCCGCCACTTTGGTCTTTATCCTTTTTGTTAAATCACCATTAAACGATACATATGGCATCCTCTCGCCTTCACTTAGACTAATAATAGCTGGATCGGGGAAGGGGTTATTTTTTAAACCATACCTTTGGAAAGGATTTTTCGAACTTTCAGATATTCTAATCACCAACCACTTTACTTAGCTACTTTTACGTAAAAATAAGTTTCATTTTCCACCTTGAGGCCAAAATTCTTTACTTCTTTTCTAAGCGCAGAGGCACGGGAGAATTGTAAATCTTTATTATTTTCAGTAAGTTCTTTAAGCATTTCATCTATCTTTTCAGACTCTATCCCTAGTTCTAGGACCAGTTTTGAACGAAGTTCTGGTATTTTGACCCAACTGGTTTTATTTCCCACTAGTTTTTCGTAATTTTCTTTCAAAATATCCCTAAATTTTTCCTTATTCACATCCTCGTTCGATACTAAATAGAAATTCTTCGTATATTCGTCCTTTTGTAATATATTTAGAAATCTAAATAGACTCAAATATGTATCTATAAGTCTTCTCGAACGCTTCTCATAATCAAACTTGTTTGAAAGCACACCCATTACTTTAGAAAAAAATCCTTTTTTAAAACGTATTTCTTCTCCTTCTTTTTTTAGAATTTTTATAGACTCAATAAGGTCCTGAATATATTGCTGTTCAAGGAATATTTCCTTTAATTTTGATTTTTCTACTGAATTTTTCAAATTACTAGCTAGCGTAATCTTCCCATCGGATTTTTCTACTAAATCTAAATTCTCTAAAGAAAGTATGTTCTCTTTTGCTGTTTTATTTTTTGAGTCAAAATTAGAAGATATCATTTTCGCAAGTTTATCCTTTGAAATTGGTTCGTTTTTTCTAATTATTTTTAAATAATCCTGAATTTTTTCAGTAGAAATACTAACGTAAGGTAAAATCTTATTTTCGGAATCTTCTCTAGTCATTACAATGTATTGGTATTAAGTCTAATTACTTTATAATTAATTACTCTCATCATCTTATTTTTTACTTTCACCTTTGCCCCACGTTTTTGTTCTTTATAAGAAGTGATTCTAATATCTGGAGGTCGAAAATTCCAAGGGTACGTCAAAATTTCTTTATAGCTATCTTATTCATGAAAAATTGGATTTGTCGAAAATAAACAAAAAAGTGTCTAATCTTTATTGTGATCCCATCCGAGACTTAATCACAAATATCTCTAGTCTTGTGGCTTTTGAACTCTTGAGGCGAAGCATTACGGGGGCATTTTTTGAGCATTTGTAAATAATTATGAACCCTTGGTTCATAGTTCTCCGGAACCTATTCCTTTTTACTCCTCGCTTTGTTTGGCAAGTAAAGGCGAGGTGGGCTACAAGTCTAAAATATTGCACTGTTCATGAAAAATCCTGATTGTCCAAAACTGGGTCAAAAAGTTCTATCAGAGGAGCTGTATAGGTGAATCTGGAAGTTAATAGTATGTTAACTTCGAAGAAAGAACAGAGGAAATTAGAATCTTCCCACTCTGGCTTAGTGCTAATATCTCTTAAGCCAATTGCAGTGAAGCTTTCAGGTTACTTCCGGTTAACTTAGATTGAAAGGTTCTCAAACATAGAGAATCTATTGGGGGGTATCGAAATGTATTGTGTATTCCCCGCAGGAGCATACATTTTCACTAACCCTTTTTGACAAGATGCAAGCGGAGAGGCTATAAATTTTAAACCTTGGCATATTCATGAAAAAAGATCGAATAGGAGATAATACGACCACTGGAATTGATGAAGTTCGAGTATTTGTGTAAGGTCTTTCTGTTTGTTATTTTGTCTGTTTGTTATTGATGGGTAGGAGTAGTGCTAGGGTTAGTAATAATATTCCTCCGGTTATGAATGTGTGACTTATACCCATTACGTCAGCTATGATGCCGAGGGTGGGGGCTATTATCATTGCGAGTATTGATCTTAGTTGTGTTTCTGTGCTGTAGAGGGTGGCTCTTTTTTGTGAACTCATTTTTTCTCCTAGGTATCCTACGACCATCGGTCTTCTCAAATTGTTCAAAATATAGAATAAGAAAAACCCGGAAATCGTAAGGATCATAATGTCTAGTTCGAAAAAGATCCCGACTATGAGGAAAGCTCCTGCAAGTGTGAAAAATAATAAATTCATCGCTCTCGGAAGGTTCCCGATCTTGTCTTTCAAATTGGAAGAAACCATCGAAGACAAAAACCCAGCAACATAAACCAAAGAATACACTATCCCGACAAGGATAGCCGTCCTTTCCAATCCGGATTTTAAACCTACAAGAATCGGTAATCCTACTGCGAATGATTGTAAGACTGGGGAGAGGTAATCTTTCGAAATTTTGAAAAACGAGTCATATATCGAAGAGTTTAGAA
>CAZSNS010000033.1:0-21571 GCA_964608515.1 Hadarchaeota archaeon (SeqCode) | reverse complement strand
TTTTAAATAACAAGATGTAGTGCTGGGATAATATGTTATTAAATGTCGGATTGGATGATACGGACTCAAAGGAGGGGATGTGCACCACTTATGTCGGGGCAGTTATTCTGGACGAGCTTGAAGAGTTGGGTATTGAAAGAACTGGACATCCTCATCTGATCAGGCTTAATCCGAACTGGAAGTGGAAGACTAGAGGAAATTGTGCTATTTCTTTTACCTTAGATTTGGATGAAGAAAAAATTTCGAAAGTTAAAGAGGTAACTCTGGAGAAAGTGGAAGAATTGGCTGAGCTCCAGATTGAAGAAACTACTCCTGGAGTAGTCTTTTATCAAGGGGGGAACATTCCTGAAAAATTGAAATCTTATTCTGAAAGGGTAATTCAAGATGTGATGCCTCTTGAGGAAGCTGAAAATTTAGCCGGGGAGATAGGTGCAGAAATTCACAAATTTAGAGAAGGTCGCGGTATAATTGGTGCGCTTGCAGCAGTCGGACATCCTCTCGAGGAAGATTTTACTTACGAGTTAATCACTTATCGAATCGAAAAAAATCGAGGAACGTCCAGAAGGATAGTTGATGAATCTGTGGAGAAAATGAATGAAGCTACTTATCCTGAAACTTTTGATAATTTAGATTCCGAAACAGGCGAAATTAGAATAACTCCTCACACTCCCGGTCCGATATTGTATGGGATTCGATCGGAAAATCCGGAAGCGGCTTTCGAAGCACAAAAAATTGTAGAAGAAGAGGAACCAATCGAAAGAACTATGCTTTTCAAAACAAACCAAGGGACAGATGAACATCTCCAAACTTCTTCCATTGAGAATGTCGAACCTTACAAATCAGTTATCGTAGAGGGGGAAGTTTCTGAAGAACCGGAAACTATCACTGGAGGTCATGTCTTTTTCTGGATTGAAAACAACGAACGAGAAATAAAGTGTGCCGCGTTTGAACCTACTCGAAGATTTAGAAACATTATAAGAAAACTGACGATCGGAGACAAAGCCAAAGTTTACGGAGGAGTTAAAGAAAAAACCGAACACCCGCTCACGATAAATTTGGAAAAAATCGAAATCCTAGATCTAGTACCAGTTAAGAAAGAAGTCAACCCACTTTGTGAAAACTGCGGTAAAAGAATGAAATCAGCAGGGAAAAACAAAGGATATTTTTGTGCAAAATGTGATAGAGAACTCCCCCCAGAGGCTAGTGAAAAAGTAGAGATAGACCGAGAACTAGAAACTCGCTTATACGAAGTCCCGCCGAGAGCTCGAAGACATCTCGCAAAACCTAAAATAAGAAAAAAAGATTAATTCGTCTATTCTACCCGTCTGGAAAGAAAAAAATAAAAAAAATAGAAGAGTTTTCCAGACCCAAATTAAGAGCCAGCTCGAATTTTCAACTTTCTCCTTAGAACCTCTCCAGATATCTGTCAATCTCCCAGTCCGAAACATAAGCTTGGTATTCGTTCCACTCAGTTCTCTTAGCTTCTATAAATTTTCCTGAAACATGAGAGCCAAGAGCTTCCATTATTACTTCGTCTTTTTCCAGTACGTTAATTGCTTCACCGAGATTTTCGGGTAGTGTTTCGATTCCGTATTCGTTTAGTTTATTTTCGGTGAGTTCGTAGATGTTTTCTCGTACTGGGTCTGGAGCTTCTAGGTCTTTTTTGATTCCGTCTAATCCTGCTTGTATCATTACTGCTAGTGCTAGGTATGGGTTACATGATGGGTCAGGTGATCTGTATTCTAGTCTTTTTCCTTCTGGATTTCGGGATCCTGGTAGTCTAATGAGTGCTGAGCGGTTGACATCGCTCCAAGCTATATATATGGGAGCTTCGTACCCTGGAACTAGTCTTTTATACGAATTAACAATGGGGTTTGTGACAGCTGTTATAGCTGGAGCATGTTTTATTAGCCCTGCTAGGAAACTGTAAGCCTCTTCTGAAAGTCCAAATTCATCACTTTCATCATAAAATGCGTTCTCTCCGTCCCGGAATAATGAAAGATGCGTGTGCATCCCGCTTCCATTGATTCCTGCAACGGGTTTGGGTATGAACGTGGCGTGAAGGTTATGAATTTCCGCTACTGCTCTCACTACTGTTCGGAAAGTAGCTATATTATCTGCAGTTCCCAAAGCATCTTCATATTTGAAATCTATTTCGTGTTGCCCTTCCGCAACTTCGTGATGACTAGCCTCTATCTCAAATCCCATTCTTTCAAGCGTTAGTATCATATCACGCCTGAGATCGCTAGCCAAATCCTTGGGTGCAAAGTCAAAATAACCTCCATAGTCATGGGGCTTTGTGGTGGCCTTGCTCTCTTCTTTCTCAAATACAAAAAATTCTGGCTCTGGGCCGGCTTTTACATCAAACCCCATCTCTTCTGCATCGTTTATTGCTGATTTTAAAACGTGTCTAGGGTCTCCTTTAAAGGGAGTTCCATCTGTATCTGTGACGTCACAAATGATTCTGGCAGTTTTCATTTCTTCATCTTCTGAATGTCTCCATGGTAAAACTGCAAAAGTATCAGGGTCTGGTTCTAGTCTCATGTCGCTTTCCTGTATCCTTACGAAGCCTTCGATTGATGAGCCGTCAAACCAAATTCCTTCTTTGAAAGCTTTTTCGACTTGTCCTGCTGGTATAGCTACGTTTTTGACTATTCCGAGTATGTCAGTGAATTGTAGTCGCACAAATTTTACGTTTTCTTCCTCTATTGTTTGAATTACTTCGTCCTCTTTCATTTTGAATCACCTCCTCTTCCCAATTAGTTTATAGGCAATAGGAAACCTTTTTCCTATAAAAATCTTATCTAAAAATGTAAAAATCAATGAAACGTCTAAATAATGAGAAAAATACTTACCAATAGTTTAAAATATTTGCAATAATTTGAAGAATTATCCCAGCTTTTATCTTAAATCATAAATCAAATGAAAAACCATCTTTAAGTCCTTCATTTTAACAATTTGTTATTAGTATATGCTTTTTACTTCTCAATATGGGAAAAATTTCTTAAGGAATAAGGAAACTTATTTCCGAATGGGGTTGTATTCTAAAGATCTCATCTTGAGTCTGACAGCTCCGCAACAACAATTTATGTCTATTCGAAGAAACCAAAGACCATCTCAAGAAACCAGCAAAACAAAGAATCACGAGCGTAAAAGAAACGAGATTTTCTAAAAAAATATGGAGGTGAAAATTTTGAAAAAAAGTTTTGTGATGATAAAAACAGAAACCGCCGGAGGAGTCGGAGGAATCAAAAGAACTCGAGGTGAAGTGGAAAAAACACCCGGAGTGTCCGAAGCTTACAAAACCTTCGGACCTTTCGATATTATAGCAATAGTTGAGACGGAAAATAAAGATGAACTGACAAAACTTATCGACAAAATTAGAAAAATCGAATGTGTAAAGGACACAGACACATATATCGCGTATTAATTTTACAGAATCTTCTTTTAAGCCCTAATCGGCTTCTAATAAGTATAAATCGTCCCATACGGCCTGTGAGTGTCCGGAACCAGTTTGATAAATTCCTCTTCTAGAATTTTTTCAAGTTCCAAATCAAAATCTCTTGCATATTCCGTTAGGTATTTTTCTATTTTTTTCATATCGTCCTCATTTACTTCCTCAATTCCTACTTCTTCCCCAAGCTGATGCTCGTCTACAGAGCCTCGGATGAAAATTTCTCCGCCATGCATCCCTGTTCCTATATAATTGCCTACTATCTCCGATCTCCCGTCTCCATCCAACCCTAGCAATATTAGTAACCCTCCAGCCATATATTCCCCAAGAAAGTCTCGAGCCTTTCCTCCTACAATGATGACTGGATATAAATCTCTGTAAGCTTTCATGTGTATACCGACTCGATAACCAACATTATCTCTAATGTAAATCTTTCCACCTCGCATCGAATGACCAACTACATCACCGGCATCGCCATGAATAATAACTTTGCCAGAATTCATCGTATTACCCACAGCATCCTGACTATTCGAATGCACAATTACCTCTGGACCGTCCATAAACGCAGCCAAATCATTACCAGGAACCCCTTCAACACAAATCTTAACATCATCTTTCAACCCAGTTCCCAAATAACGCTGGCCGTTGACGTTTTCCAAAACTATTTCGTTTTCCCCGTTCCTAGCTATCTCCCTAATCTTATCATTCAGTTCTTTATAGTGAGTTCCTCTTGTATCTATCTTCATATTTCGATACCCCTCCCCGAAAGTAACTCTTCTCTATAATTCTTAGGAAGATTTATCAGGCCAAAATCTTCATCTAAAAGGTTTTCCTTAAAATCAGAAATATCAATTCTTTTCTTAATTAAACCTGTATAAATTCCTGCTCTGTCAATATCTCCCATCAGAATTATTCCCACTAATTTATCTTCGTCTATAACGACTTTTTTGTAGACCATATTTTTCTCATCATAAAAATCAATAATCTCACAATCCTCTTCCGGATCAGTTAAACCAGCTGAAATAGTAGGCAATTCACAAAGTTCAATTGAATTCATAGCGAAACTACCCTCGTACTCTTTCAATTCGTCAGCCATATTTGACCCGGCAATTCTTCCCTGTCTCCTTGCGTTGGGCCAGATAGCTATAGGTTTGGTATCTCCTGCGACTATGTCTGGAATTTCTACTACGTCACCAGCTGCATAAATATTGGATTTGTTTGTTTGCATATGTTCATTTACGAGAATTCCTCTATTGGTTTCGACTTCGGTGTCTTCCACGACTTCTGTGTTTGGAGTTACACCAATAGCAAACACAAGCATGTCACAGTCGAGTTCTTCCCCATCTTGTAAGACGGCTGTTTCAACTTTTTCTTCACCATGTATCTCATCCACTGTATTTTCAGTTATTATTTCACAACCTTCCTCTCTCAGCCTTTTTATGGCTAAATCTGAAGCTTTCTTGTCGAAAGTAGCGCTCATTATTTTATCAGCTAATTCAACAACTTTTATTTTCAAATCTAGTTCCATCAAAGCTTCAGTTGTTTTTAACCCGATCAAACCCCCACCGACGATAATCCCTTTTTCTACATCATTTTCCTCAATATAATCTCTAATCTTTCTAACATCCGACCAATTAGTAAATGTGAAAACACCATTCAAATCATTGCCTTCAACCGGTGGAAGAATAGGAGTTCCACCAGTAGCGATTAAGAGTTTATCGAAAGAAACATCCTCACCATCCTCCAAAATAACTAAATTTTTAGAGGTTTTAATCGTTTCAGCAGTTGAACCCAATAAGACATCTATATCGTTTCTCTCGTAGAACTTTTCACCACGATATAGCATATCGCCTCTCTCAACTTCCCCTTCAAGAAGATAAGAAATTAAGGGTCTAGAATAAGCAAGGTGAGGTTCTTTTGAAATAATCCGTATCTCTCCTTCATCATCATATTTC
Organism: Hadarchaeota archaeon (SeqCode); assembly: GCA_964608515.1. Lineage (GTDB taxonomy): Archaea > Hadarchaeota > Hadarchaeia > Hadarchaeales > JAGGTB01 > CAYLJV01. The sequence continues at coordinate 16,162 of CAZSNS010000033.1, read as the reverse complement.
CTAATACTTTCAGCCGCGCTCACAGAAGCCACGCCGTTTCCGATCAGAACGTATTTTGTCATGATTTTTCACCTATATTCAAGTACTTCATTAGGACAATTTTCCACACATACTGGAGTCTCTTCACCTGTACATAGGTCACATTTCGAAGCAAGACCTTCACCTTCCTCGTCTCTCTTTATAGCTCCTAAAGGACAAATCATAATACAAGTCCAACAACCGACACATTTCTCCTCATCTCTCTTCACAGCACCAGTTTCCTCATCCCTATGCATGGCCCCAGTTATACAACCATCTATACAAGGAGCATCATCACAATGCCGGCACTGAAGAGCAAAAGTCACATGACCTTCCTCTTCCTTATAAATTCTCGAAACTGGCTGGGGTTCCTCCTTATTATGAGCCTTTACTACATCTTTCGATTCGGAATGTTGAGTCAAACAATAAACTTGGCAAAGGCCGCAACCGATGCAATAGTCCTCATTAACATAAACTCGCTTCATTTTATCACCTTACCATGCTTCCCCGGCAGGTTTTATTCCGAGCATATCCATCTCTACTTCTTTGAGACCTACGCCTCGTAATTGATCTCTGTTACCTCTAAGGCTCTCAATAGCGTTAATCCCCATTCCCCCCAGTACTTCTTCAAATTCTAACGACCAAGAACGAAGTAAATTTTTCAATCTTCTCTGTCCTATTTTCGGATTTAATCTTTTCACTAGTTCCGGCTCTTGTGTGGCAATACCCCATGAACATTTTCCAGTATGACATTGTTGGCAAACTCTACAACCCATTGCTACAAGAGCTGCGGTTCCGATATAAACTGCGTCCGCTCCGAGAGCGATGGCTTTGATAGCGTCTGCACTAGACCGGATTCCACCTGAGACGATAAGCGAAGCCTGATTTCTAATTCCTTCCTCCCTCAACCGCTCGTCGACCACAGCAGTGGCCATTGGAGTTGGTATTCCAACATTATCCCTGATGACCGTGGGAGCCGCCCCTGTCCCCCCACGTATTCCATCGATAACCACAAAGTCAGCCCCTGCTCTTACAATACCGCTAGCTATCGGGGCAGAATTATGAACCGCTGCTATTTTTACCCCGACGGGTTTTTCATATTCAGTCGCTTCCTTCAAAGCGTATATAAGTTGCCTTAAATCTTCTATAGAGTAAATATCATGATGTGGTGCGGGTGATAAAGCATCTGTGCCTTCTGGAATCATTCTAGTCTCACTTATTTCTTCACTTACTTTCTCGCCTGGAAGATGTCCTCCTATTCCTGGCTTTGCTCCTTGTCCTATTTTTATCTCTACAGCAGCTCCAGTATCCAAGTACTCTTGATGAACCCCGAATCTGCCGGAGGCGACTTGAACTATGGTATTATCACCGTAATCTGATAGATCTTCATGTAATCCTCCCTCTCCAGTATTGTAAAAAGTTCCGCACTCCTCAGCAGCTTTTACTAGAGACATATGGGCGTTATAACTTATCGATCCAAATGACATTGCTGCAAACATTACCGGAATATCAAGTTCTAATTGAGGTGGAATTTCCGTTTTTAGTTCGTATTCATTTTCGTTTTTATCAATTTCCAACCGATCCGGTTTTCTACCTATGTGGGTGCGTAGTTCCATTGGTTCTCTTAAAGGATCAATTGACGGATTAGTAACTTGAGATGCGTTCAATACAATATGATTGAAATAATCAACATATTCTGTATCCGACCCCATTCCGCTAAGTAGAGCTCCACCGGACTCAGCTCTTTTGTAAATATTTTTAATATGTTGAGGGGTCCAGTGAGGGTTTTCTTTAAAATCTAAAGTGTTTTCCTTGATGGTGATCGCATCAGTCGGACATAATGTCGTGCACCTATGACATGCGACACATTTCGAATCTTCCGATTTAATCTCATCTTCTTCCGAATCATACTCATGAACTTCAAACGGACATTGATCAACACAAACCTCACAACGAATACACTCCTCATCGTCCCTTTCCACAACAAATTCCGAGGGAACGTACGATACCGGCATTTTCTTTTCACCTCAACCTCCCTATTACAGGCTCACCAGCTTCGGGAGACCAAATCCTATCAGGAGATTGACAAACTTCTCTAATTCCCGCCTCCTCACTAGCCATATAAAGCCTATCATCACTCCTACCAGCAACCAGAGGCCTTAATTTAATACGATCGTTCAATCCTACCATATGATCATTTTGCCCAACTATTACGGCAAAAGGGCCGTTTACCAGTGCGCTGCCATAAGTCATTCTGAGTGTTCGATATATTTCGGACATGCCGTTTTGATCTCGATCTATATCGGACCAGAAGGGTGATGCTAGAATTTTTGATATAGTTTCATAATCGAAGTTGTGTTTTCTGGAGAAAAGGTCAAACAAGTACGCTATTACTTCCGAATCAGTTGAAAGAGTACAATGATATCCATAATCGAGCAAAAATCGTCTATTTATTCCATAAGAAGAAATTTCCCCATTATGAGCTATGGCCCAATCTAGCAAACCGAAAGGATGAGCTCCACCCCACCACCCGGAGGTATTTGTGGGAAATCTTCCATGAGCTATCCAAATATGTCCTTTATATTCATCTAATCTGTAGAATCTGCCGATATCTTCTGGAAATCCTACTCCTTTGAATATTCCCATGTTTTTTCCGCTAGATATTATGAATGCCCCTTCTATCTCTCGATTTACGTCCATCACTGTATCAACGATATAATCTTTCTCGTCAACATCGCTATATCCCCCATCATCATACTCTAAAAAATATCTCCACAAAATAGGAACATTATCTATCGAGCCTTCAGGTTCTCTAGTGGGAATGGGCTCGTCTTCTCTAATCTTGTATTTTTTTTCTAAATATTCTTCCGCAGATTCCTTAGCATCCTCATTTTCATAAATCACATGAAAGGCATACAAATCACTGAATTCGGGATAAATGCCATAAGCAGCGAAACCTGCTCCCAGACCATTTGAACGTTCTTGCATTACAGAGATGGAACTTATTATCTCCTCACCGCTGAATCTCTCTCCAGACTCGTCCATTATGCCTGAAAGCCCACAGGCGCTTCTCATTTTTTCAGGATACAATTCCACGACTATTACCCCTATTCGTAAGCAATAGGAAACTTATTTCCTATAAAAAAGTTTTCCAAATATAAACCTTTGCAACAAATAAGTTAACATATTGTTAAAAAATAACCGATAAATGGGAAAATAGCGGATAAAAACAAAATTAAATATAATTTTGCAAATACTCCATTTCCGAAATATCCATCAAAGCTTCCATCGGAAAAGTCTCAACATCAATTCCACTTTCATCAACAGCTACAGTAGCATTAATCCCACCAGCAATCACTACCCCAACCCTATTAACATCAACAGGAAGACCATACAAAGAATCACCAGGCGAACCAACTTTAAGAACAGCATTCAACCCCCTCTCATTCATCCTTTCCGAGACATCCACAGCAGAGGTCCTAGCCGGTACAGGAATCTCCCTAAGATTAGCAAGTATCCGTCCCGAACCCGTTTCAATAACACTTAGATAGGAAGTCATTTCCTTAGAAGAAAAAACCGCAAGAGGATCAAGAGAAGTACCATCATAAGCTATAGCATCAACAAATCTTTTCGGTTCTTCATCTTCAATTTCAAGAACCCCACCAAACTTCGGTGAAACCGGAATTCCCTCTCTTTCCAAAATTCCATCTAAGGTGATGCTACAAACTGTAGCAATGCCTAATTTACCTTCAGGAACTTTGAAATTTCCTATACTTTCCCCGCTCCGAGAAATCTTAACTAATGGACTGGGTGCCCAACCACCCTCTATAACTTTATGCATAATCTGCAAAGCTTTCTCTTCGTCCTCCTCATCCAAAATAGAAATATTTGTAACAATCTTTCCCTGCCCCACTTTCAAATCGTAATCCATTTCGTAGATAAGTTCCTCAATTCTCCCAATCATAAAACCAACTCTTTCACCAACAAGATCAGCTCTCAACTCACTCTCCCCACTTTCTGTAATCTCTCTTCCTTTTCGAGCCCCCACTTTTTTTGTCAACCCTCTTTCATCCAAATGTTTAAGATGATATCTTATCGCTCGCTCACCTATTTCAAAACCTCTCTCTTCCAACTCTCTCGAAATAGCCCTTGCACCCATCGGTCCATCATTCTTATTTTCTTTAAGAACGGAAAGAATTTCATAAACTAGTCTATCTACCTTCTCCTTGCTTTTCATTTATTCCTCACACCAGATTGAGTAATGTCTAAGAAAATAAAAAATATAGCTTTTAACAAAATTATATCACCTGCCCCCCCATAAAAACAAGGCCCTAAGGCCTAAAAATGGAAAATTAGAATAATCCTCACTTGAAATCTCACCCAATTAAAACAGTAACAAGTATCGAGCAACGTGCAGAATAAAAAAGCTAATCCCTCACTAAAAACCCTTGTACAAAATCATCAATTTCTTTTGTTTGTATCGGTCCATCACTCTGAACTACAAGTAAACCATCAATTATAAACACTGAAATAATAGAAATCATTACTTTTTCAAATTATTCCTCCTGGAGTCTTACTTCTAGGAAGAAAATTAAAGATTTCCCTCAATGGGTGCAGATAATCTCTTCCCTACGTATACAATTTTAAAATATGGCTTAACTTGGAATAGATTTAGTTAATTTCCAAGTTCTAATTTTCCTTCCCGTTTCTTCTTTCACTTCTTTTGTAGTACATAATCGCACTTTGTGCATTTCCATTTTTCAAAAACGTCTTCTTGGAAGGAGAAAGGCACTAAGTCGCCTTCCTCACAAACCGGACATTTTGGGAAAATACTTGACAAGTCCACCACCTCTCATTCTTTTAATTACCTTCAAGTCCATCCTTAATAGATTTTCTAAAAATCACAAACCTAAGTCTTCCAACTCATTCGAAATTTCTCCATAAGAAGCAACTCCTGGATGTTTAAATTTCACAACATTGCCCTCTCCAATTATAAAGATTGTAGGATATGTTTCCACACCATAATCTTCAAATAAAGCCTGATTCGCTACAAATGACCAGCCCGCATTTTTCTCGTCTTTTAGTTGTTGTAATGCGACATTGTCCTTCCCAATTGATAGAATTGTTAGTTTCGGATAATCATTACTAATCTTTTTCAATTCATCAACTTCTGTTTTACAAGCCCCGCAATGAGCAGATAAAAAATCCAAGAGGATTATATCTTCCTGATGGTCGATTAATGAAAAAACATCTCCATCCACCTTAAGCTTGAAGTTTGGTGCGATATCTCCCTCTTCTATCTTAACCGTCTCCTTTACAGAAGGCTTGATTATTTCGTAATCATTTTCAATCCACGCAGAAATACCCCCCTCCAAATTGTGCACATTTTCATAACCCTTTTTAACAAGTTCTTCACAAGCAGTCGAACTTTCTTGGCCGTCACCGTAGACCAGTATTTTTTGTCTTTTTGATAAATTTGGAGAGTTATCGTCAAGCTTTTGGAGGGGAAAAACAATTGCGTTGGGAATATGGGCTTTTTCGTATTCTGATTGACTCCTTACATCGAGGATAGCAATATTATCGGAGTTTATCATCTCATTCGCTTCAAAAGAGGAGACGTTAGTATATCCTGAATCTTGAATATCTCCCGAATCTCGGGATTCTCTTAACTGTAAATAAGCAAAACTTCCTATAACTAATATTGCTAGAATGAGTGCTACCAAGATTTTCTTACTTTTCAAAAATTCCATATCATTCCCTTCTTGATATCATGGTTATTTTTAGAGTAAAAATTTTGAGTATTGTTCTATTTTTTCACATAATATGTTATTTCTAAGAGTTTTTTCCTATCTTTAGGCAAATTCACCATCTCAGCAAGAGTATTCTCCACCTCAAAAACATTTTCCAAGATATCAACCGAAAAAAATCAAAACACTCTTCATGAGAAAAACTTTAACTCCAACCAAACACCCACATAATAATCAATACACTTACAAAACAAATTCACAAACCCCGATTTTTGAACCTCAAAATATTTCTTACATCATGTGGAGCCATTGTAGTTATATCATTTTCTAACCCAGTAAGAAGGGCCTTCAATCTCGCTATAATTAATATCATAAGAATAGGGACCATTTTAAATGATAATTATTAAAATCATCAGATAAGGTAGACAACGAGGAATACGTATGCCTGTAGAAGTAAAATTTTTCGCAAACTTTAGAGAGATTGTGGGGCAGAAAAAGGTTACAATGTCAGCTAATTCTGTTCAAGATTTGCTTCTGAAAATCAAAGACGAATATAGTGAATTGAATCAGGAAATTTTTTCGGATCTGGAAAGTGCCGAATTAAAAGATTTTGTAAATGTCATGGTAAATGGTAGAAGAATTGACATGCTTGAAGGGACTGAGACTGAACTTGAAGACGGAGATACTGTTGCAATATTTCCACCTGTAGCAGGTGGATGAGAAAGCGAGATTATTCTTCTATTTCGTGAATCCAGTACTCATCGTTTTCGGTAATTTCTTTTTTCCAAATCCTAGACTTATCCTTAACTCTGTTCATTATATTAGGGAGAGTTTGAAATACTTCTTCTCGATGATTCCCACCTACCAAGACGTAAATTATGTCATCCCCAGGCTCAAGATCATCTATAATATGGTGAATAATTATTTCGGAAATACCTTCCATTTCCTCTTCGATCTCCTTCGCGATATTCTCCAATTCTTCTTCCACATTCTCCGCACTCTCGTAATGAAGTTTCTTCACAGTCCCTCCATCTTTCGCTTTCTTTCGAACTATACCGATAAAACTCGCAATAGCTCCAACTTCCTCACCTATATCTTTTTTAAAATCCTCCAAAAGTTGTGAGAAGCTTATCTCACCCTTCTTATGAGTTCCACTATCAGCCATCTTCAAACACCTCTATTTCATGTAAATTTTCTTAATGATTAGTTCTTAATTGTACTCTTTCAAGACTTTGAGTTTTATTCTACCCCCTCATAAATTGTGAAAGCGGATAAGAATTAAATTTGGGAGTAAAAATTTTATAATGATAAAGATGGAAAAGAGAGCTCATGTATTTGTCAGCGGTCGGGTTCAAGGAGTTTTCTTTAGAGCCACAACTAGAGATGAAGCCAGAGAGAAAGGCGTTACCGGGTGGGTTAAAAACTTACGTGACGGTCGTGTAGAGGCAATTTTTGAAGGGGAAAAAGAGAAAGTTGAGGAAATGATTGATTTTTGCCATGAAGGATCAAGAGCTGCTCGAGTTGAAGATGTAGAGGTTAATTGGGAAGATTACCAAGACGAGTTTTCCGAATTCAAAATTCGTTATTAGTTAACCAATAAGTAAAAACAAGAGAGTTAAGTGAAATACTAACTTTTCTTCATTATTATTACAACGATCGATATGACAACAATCGCCCCTACAACCCCTATCCAAAACAAAGGTCTGCTATGTATAGGTTTCTCCTCCATTCTAATACTAGTAGACCCCTCCTCTACTACAGATTTGAGAGCTTTATTCCCATCCTCCCCACTCCACTCATAAGTTGACTCACCAGTTTTTACATAATTCTCCGGAAGGTTCTGTAGATTAGTACCTTCAGGAACCTTCAAACTAAACGTAGTATTATCACCCTTTTCCAATAGACCGGTTTGTTCCAACACTTGTTTCGCAGAAGAAGGAATTTGTATACTCCAAACTCCTTCCTCCTTATAGCCAGGAAGCTCAGCATCAGAATCAATTATAAGATCAATTCTTGGTTCCCCCTCCTTAGAAACCAAATATGAAATATTCACACTCATAGGTAAATTTCCTCTATAATTTTCTATCACCCCATCATTCTCAAACAAGGTAAAAGAAAAACCCAAAGTTAGATTCGCAGGCTGTAAAGGTTGCCCTTCCCACTTATACTTAGTTAATTCAAGCTCCTCTATTCTAGCATCAGGCAAATAGGACTCAAATCCTTGAATAGGTAACAAGGCCTCCAAGTTAAATGCTCCAAGTAAATTTTTAAGCGATTTATTCTCTTGATTCTTAATAAATCTATTATTAACCATTTCTGTAGGATTAGTTACACTCTTCGCTTTTTCTAATAAGTATAGAAAAAGTATAGGATTGTTATCCAAAGTCTCCGAATCTATTCCTATCAACCCTATTAAATCTCTATATTGTTCCGGTATCAAATCGCTAGCTTTCCCTGAAATCCGGTCTTTAAGTATTTTATTTACCACCGCTACCCCAGTCTCAGTAAATTTTATTTCAACAGTAGCCTCACCTTCAATTTTATTCTTCGTGGGGGAAGAAATCTCAATTCTCGTATTTTCATCACTTATCATGAGAAAAATTTCCGAAATCTCTTCTTTTTTCAAATAAAAATTAGATTTCAACCTATAAGTTCCATCATTTTTTATTTCCAAATTTATTTCTTTACTATTACTCACATCAAAGGTTTGACTACTCTCAACTGCGGGAATTTGAAAAAGACCAAGCAAAATAAACGTCGCGAAAACCGCAAAAAGCAGTTTTTTGAGTTTCATATATAACCACTTCCCCGTAGGTTATTGGATTTTAAAAGAGTAAGTAATGGTAAAAAAGCACATTTTTATCATTGATTATTTTATTTCCTATCTTCAATAAATTTTCTCAACAAATGTTACTAGCAGCGGAAATACAAAATAACTTTATGTTTCTTCCAATAAATTTTCGAAATAAGGCTTGTGATATGATTAAAGAAGAAGCTGAAGTTACCGTTGATGTACCACTAGACGAAGTGTGGGAATGGGTTAAAAATTTGGAAAATATTACTTCGATAATTCCAAGAGTAGAAATTATAGAAAAAGTCGATGACAATCATTTGAAAGTCAGAGGAAATGTTTTACCATTTCTTGACCTACCTGAGGAAATAGCCGAAGGGGAAGCTAAAACTGTGGAAGTAAATGAATCCGAAAAATATACTCGTACAGTTACTGAAGGGGATGTTTTCAAAATAGAAACCCTTCTCCAGTGTGAAGAGAAAGACGAAAACGAAACCAGAATATATATGAAAGCTGAAGGGGATTTAAAAGGAAAATCCGGAAAAGCTCTAGAAGAATTAATATTTATTCCAGTTACAGAATCAGTCATACCTTCCGTTCGGATTGATGAAATTCTTCAAAAATTGAAAGAGAATCTAAAGGACCATATGAGAAAACATTGGAAAGAAGAGTTGGAAAAGAAGACTAAAGAACTAGAATCATTCGTTTATACAGTCTCCCATGATTTACGAACTCCCCTTATATCACTGGAAGGATTTGCAGATATTCTTGACGAAGAGTACGGAGATGAACTCGGAGAAGAAGGAAAACACTACTTAGAAAGAATACGTGCGAACGTAGATAAAATAGATGACTTTATCGACGACTTACTCCAACTCTCCAGAATAGGGCGTAAAGAACCGCCCAAAGAAGAAGTTGACTTGGAAGAGGTCGCTCAAGAAGTGGCCGAGGATCTTCGTAGTCGATTGGAAGAAAAAGGAATAGAAATTGAAGTTGGGAAAAATCTGCCCAGTTTTTACTTTGAGAGAAAACGAATTTATCAGATATTTTCCAATTTCATCTCGAATGCTTGTAAATACATGGGGGATCAAGATAATCCTCAAGTAGAAATAGACGGGGAAGACAAAGATGGTAGCTGGTTGATATGGGTAAAAGACAACGGTATCGGCATAGAGGAGGAAGAACAGGAAAAAATATTCGAAGTATTCGAAAGAGAGAACAGAGTTGAAGAAGAAGGCACCGGAGTCGGACTAGCTATTACAAAAAGGATAGTGGAAACTCACGATGGAAAAATTTGGGTTGAAAGCGAAAAAGGGGAAGGAAGTACCTTCTATATAGAATTCCCAAAATCGGCAGTGGAAGAACCTGAAGACGAGTAAGAGAGAATCATAGAGTTTTTTAGAACAAGTATTAGAACTATTTTTTCTTCTTGAGTACAAAAAATAGATGATATAAATTCTCAGGCGGGATAAAACTCCTAGCTATTCCAAATCTATTCTCAAGTATATCGATTATTTTCTTTTTCGAATAATCTTTTTTCCCGACCTCCCATTGGTGCCATCCGTCATATTCATGCTCCTTCTTTTCGGGCATTTTTATGGACAAATCTTTTCTAATACCATCAGGCAGTTCTAGTGAAAGTCTGATGTTCTCACCGGCGTAAGGAACGGAAAGTATAACCCATTTTTTTGAGACCTTATAAAGCTCTTCCAAAGACTCTTCAAATTTTTCAAAAGGTAAGTGTTCTAAAACCTCAGCGCAGAGAATAGTATCATATTTCTCATTTTCGAAAGTTTCTGATAATTCCGCAACATCGCAAACATGATCAGGATTCAGATTTTCATCAATATCGGCAGTAGTTACTTCCAAGTTTTTGTGAGGGGAATATTCGGAAATAGTTTTTAAATAATTGGGAACCGTCTTGTTTCCAACCCCTACGACAAGTATTTTTTCTCCGCCTGTTTTGAAAACCTCATTCAGCTGATGCCAATAACTCATCCACATTCTCCTATCGTCGTAATCCTCAAAATATGGCATTATCTCCTCCTCTTCTTGTTTCGATAACAATTCTTCGTCAACCTTTGTTTCAGATATTGAGATCCTCAAAATATCCACTCTCTAAATTCTAATCTATTATTATGAGAGGAAAAATGAAATATCTAATTTGTTTATCCTCCTACCTCTGGAGCGTATGTAATTAGAGATTTATTAAATTCTTGAATCTTAACATTGAATTTCACTTCATAATCATCTAGGTGAGCCAAAGAATAGGTTATTAAGACTTTTCGACATATGATTTTAACAATGTCTGAAAATGGAAAAAATTCTTTAAATATAACGAGACCTCCGGAGCATTCTAAACTCGAGGATTTTTCACTGGCGGTGAAAATAAATGTTGCGTGGAGAGAAATGGATGCCTTCGGACATGTAAACAATATTACTTATTTTAGATATTTTGAAGATGTCCGACTAGCTTATTTTTGGGAACTCGGATTTCAGAATGAAGAATTATTTCGAAACACTCCTAGCATATTTTCTAAAGAAAACGTCGGTCCAATCCTGGCTTCAACTTCTTGTGAATACAAACGACCTTTGACTTATCCAGATGTCTTGCATGTTGGAGGGAGAGTTAATGATATCCAAGAGGAAAGATTTTATATGAGTTATTTAGTTGTTAGTGAAAAGCATGATTCTATTGCGGCAAAGGGGGAAGCCACAGTTGTTACCTACGATTATGAAAAACAGAAACCTGTTAATGTGCCTGAAGAGCTCCGAGAAAAAATCGAGGATTTGGAGGGTGAATCTTTTTAGAGAAATTCTAACGGAATTTGGAGTCTTTTGATTGGTGTTGGTGTTTGAGAATATTTTGATATTTTAGATTCGTATTATCAGGTGATATATTGGGAAAATCAATTGCTGTTTGGATAGACGGGGCTTCTAGAGGAAATCCGGGAGAGGCTGGAGCAGGTGTTTTTGTTAGAGATGATGAAGGAAATAATCTAAATAAGATTTCTGAATATTTGGGAGATAAGTTGACTAATAATCAAGCGGAATATTCTGCCTTGTTGAAGGCTTTGGAGTATGGAAATAGTTTGGATGTGGATGAGGTGACGGTTTTTTCTGATTCTGATCTTTTAGTAAAGCAAATGTCTGGAAAATATCGGGTGAAATCAGATAATATTAGAGCTTTGTATGAGAAAGCTAAAGAATTAGAGTCTGAATTCGATAAAGTAGTTTATAAGCATATTTCAAGAGATAAAAATACAATAGCTGACGAACTGGCAAATGAAGCTATCGATATAGAAAAATCCTAAAAAACAATGACAGACGACTATACAATAAAATCCAACTGCTATTAAAGCAAGAAAATTGTTGTTTAAACGCCAACGAAAAAGTTTTTGATTTTCTCAGAAGAGTGATAAAATGATTGTACAAGAATCGGAAAAAGAACTTGATGTACCCATTGATGAAGTATGGGATTGGGTAAAAAAACTAGAAAATATCGTATCGCTCATACCGAGAGTAAAAATCGTTGAAATGAGAGATGAAAGAAAAGCAAAAGTCCAAGGACTACTATTCAGATTTCTTAATCCGCCCGAGGAAATAACTATGGGAGAAGCAGAGACCGTAGAAGTTAATGAAAAAGAAAAATACACCCGAAGTATAACCGAAGGAAAAATATTCAAGATTGAAACTTGTCTGAAATGCGAAAAAATGGGTGAAAGTAAAACAAAGATAGAAATGAGTTTGCGGGGGGAACTAAAAGGGTTGGCCGGAACATTGCTTGAGAAAATCTTATTTTTCCCTTTCATATCAGATGCAGTTTTGTCCGCGCGAATAGAAGAAATATTAGATAAATTGGGAAATCGTTTGGAGAAATATATGAGAAAAAAATGGAAAAACAAACTGGAAAACAAAATCAAAAAACTAGATAAAGATTACTCTCCAGAAAAAATCGAAGAAATTTAAGAATAATAATTAGGAAATAAAAAATCTAAAAAATATCTTTAACAAGCTTGTTCTCAGCTAGTGGAACTAGCGTTTTGCCACATGCTTATAATTTTTTGAATGTCAGTTTTCGAATTCCCCAGAGCTTTAATCAATTGTAGTACTGTTTGAAGGTCATCCTCATATTTTCCAAGCATTTCAACAAGTTTGGTTATAGCTTGTAGAGCTTCTCTCGTTTCCTTCATGATTTGAGTCAGTTGCGGGACTAATTCTCCTGGGTTTTCAAGGTTTGGCAATGTTTTCAGAAAATTCTCACCGAAGTCAAGTTTAACCTCTAAGGGTCCACTATTAGGGGTAGAAACATTAAGAACAATCTCTCCTTCCTCAGCCATGTTCACACCTCCTTTTTAGATAACTAGCTTTTCTCAATTAGAATTCCGATTAGCCGGATAAAAGGATTTGGGCATATCCATTAAAAGAATAACTTGATAAAGCCGTTAATCCAAAATCAAGAAAAGAGTATTCCTGTTAATTATTCAAAGGGAGGTGTAAATATGGTAAATGTAAGTGAAGAAGGGGAAGTTTACGAATGTGATATTTGTGGAAACGTGGTAGAAGTAACAGAAGTAGGCGGAGGAGAACTAGTTTGTTGCGGACAACCGATGAATTTGATAGACTAGTCAAAAGGTTGCAGCAAAATGTCAAAACATCCACTTCTACAATCAGAGTCAGAAAAGAATAGACTTCCTCCAGGCCAAGAATCTAGGGGTGATTTTCCTATAGATTCGAAAGGGGGAATTCCTGAATGGCCGGAAGGTTGGGAGTTACGAATTTTTGGAAGTGTTGATGAGGAGAGATTCTTTAGTTTGTCTGATTTGAAGAGTTTTTCTGAGGTTTTGTCTCAAAAACAGGATTTTCATTGTGTTACTGGTTGGTCTAAACTTGGAGTTGAGTGGACTGGTATTCAGTTTAAGAATCTTATAGATAAGGTTAATCTTTCAGAAGATGCTGAATTTGTTATGTTTCATTCTCTCGATGATTACTCCACAAATCTGCCCTTAGAAGTTTGTATGGCGGATGATGTTTTGATTGTTTGGAAGTTAAACGGAGAGCCTATTCCACCTAAGCATGGCGGAAAAGTTAGAACGGTTATAGAAAGTAAATATGCTTATAAATCTGCAAAATGGTTGTCTGAAATTGAAATCATGGAAACCCATGAACTAGGATATTATGAAAATAGGGGTTATTCCGACACTGCGGACCCATGGAAAGAAGATAGATACACATGAAAAATAAAAATATTTAAACTCTAACGATAGTAAAAACGAAAGAAGTAAGATATTTTACCTACAAGAAGCAAGCATAAAGAGGATAAAAATGGCAGAAGAAACTTCAAAATTGTACTGGTTACTCCCCATCCTATTCAATTGGATCGGCGGACTAACCGGCTGGCTAGTCCTAAAGGACAAAGACAGGGAAAAAGCAGACAACATCTTAATCTCAGGCCTAGTAATACTCGGCCTAGAAATGTTGACATTAGGGATTTGGATCGGCGGATTGATGATTTAGAACTCTAATGGATCAATTGGTTGACTTCCCTTGAGTCCTTAGAAAAAAGAATTATGTTTCTTTAGTTTGAAGGTTGACGTCTTCTATAAATGCAGGTTTGGTTTTTTCTGCATTGAATTTGATTTTTATTTTTACTGCGTTGATTTTTCCCATATTTTCCGGTTTTTGATGCCAGGTCGATTTCCAAGTGTTACCGTGATTATTGCTTCCTTTCCATTCTGCCGAATAGTCTTTTAGATTGTAGTTTTCGATAGATAAGCCTGTGATTATCTTGTTTTCTTGGTAAAATACTTTTGAGAACTCGCCTAATCCGGTGGTACCTTTCCAAATTTTGAACCAGTTGTCTACTTGTATTTCTAAATTATCATTTTTCTTTCTTAAACTCAAATCAGAATCAACAATTCGCATTTCTCCGTCTCCTAACTGTATCGGGTTGCTCATTTTCAAAGTATAGTTTTCCATATCTCGGTTTCCGCCAGTCCATCTTGTAACTAAGTTTACTTTTTCTTTCCCGCCTTCCATTTCCATATAATAAATCGCTCCTCTCCCTGTGAAATAACTATTTTTAGCAGTGTGAAGAATATCCATGATGGGAGGTCCGCTCTCGCCCGATTCAATTCTTTGTCTCTGAGCAGACGGAGAAACTTTATCGGTCGCTGGATTTAAGTCAAGTTTATTTATTAAAGTTCCCAAGAATGCAAATCTCGCCGCACCCCAATTATGGTATATATCAACTACAGGCATATTGAGGAAGTATACTTCAGGCAAAGATTTTGGTTGGTACTTCCTTTTTGATGGTATTATCTTACTTCCATCCACAAATTTTCCAACGTTCTCCACCCCTTCCGTTAAATCTTGATCTAAAGGATCATCCCTCATCCGATAATCCGTATGTATATGTCCAGAAAGGTGAACGTCCACGGAGTTTTCATATTCATAGAGTAAATTTTTGAATTTTTTCGAAATATGTTGCCATCTCGGATTTCTACCATAGAACCAAGTAGTCGAAAACGCAGCTGTGTCCGGAAGTGGAGTATGATTCATTACAAAAATGTTATAATTTTCAGAATATTTTTGAAATTGTTTCTCTATAAATTCGAAACGCTTCTCTGGAATCGTAGACATCAAAAAGTCTCCATCGCCCTCCCAGTCATGCTCCTCAGAAACTAGAATGAAAACATTATTACCGATTTTCAAAACTTTCGTGTCAGAAACTCTACCTACTTTAGTAAAGTAACCAGTACCATACGAACCGACCCCATGTAAATGATCTTTATCATGATTTCCAAGTATATCAAAAACTGGACTATCTATCTTATTTTCCCAACTATCATATCCAACCCATTCGTTTTCAGTAGTATGAGCAGTTAAATCCCCCAAACCAATAGTATAATCCGGATTGCACTTATTCAAAGTGTAGACCGCATCTCTAGGAGCATCATATCCCGGCCCTCCTATATCCGATTCAGTTCCTTCGTCTGCGGTTATGATATGAGGGTCTGCAAAAAAGGCTAATCTTACATTATCTCCCTTGGTTTTTTCCAGTGAAGATTCAGATCTTCCAGGTAAGGCATAATGTAAAGCCAATCCTGCGGTTGTTACTATCGCCAGCCAGCCGATGAAGATTATTGCTAGGATTTTCTTTAGTTTCAAGCTATATTTCCACCTTTTTTATTGGTTTGTTATTTTTAGTTTTATATCTGGTTAGTTTCCTTATTTGAACTTATGATTTTTTCTTTTTAAGGGGAATAATTGCTAGAGTATAAGACTTTGAATAATGTTAATCAAAATAATACTTCCTTAAAGAAAATCTTGCACTGAATAGGGTAATTATGTCAGAAGAAGAAACCGTTTTTAATCAATTAGCTAAGCCTTTACGGGACCTTTTAGAGGAGAGGGATTTCGAGAAACCAACTTTACCGCAAGAAAAAGGATTACCCCCTATTATAGATGATAAGAACACATTGCTAATCGCACCTGCTGGAACTGGTAAAACCGAAGCAGCTCTACTTCCCGTTTTAGACAAGATCTTGAGAAATCCTAGAAAAGAAGGAATAAAACTAATCTATATTACACCTCTCAGAGCCCT
>CAZSNS010000032.1:8498-21805 GCA_964608515.1 Hadarchaeota archaeon (SeqCode) | reverse complement strand
TCCAATCCGACATTTAATAACATATTATCCCAGCACTACATCTTGTTATTTAAAACTCATTAAGTTCTTGAATATAATTGACTACAAAAGGTACGGTAAGATGACAAATACTCCATGGAAACAATTCGAAAAAACTGTATTGAAAAAACTCAAAAAAGCATTCCAAGAACTGGAATGGCCTGAGGAAAATTTGTCGGAGTCTTTGGAGGAGCCTCCTGATTCTTCTTTCGGCGATCTTGCTTCCACTGTTTGTTTTGAACTTCCTGAGAAGTTGAAGGAATCACCTTATGATTTGGCGGAGAAGCTTGCGGACCAGATTGAGGCTGGTGAATTGGTTAGGAAGGTTGATTCTGAAGGAGGTTATGTGAATTTTTTCCTGAATGAGGACAAGTTGGCTTCTTTAACATTGGGAGAAATTGAAAGTTCAGAAGAAAAATATGGTCGGTCGGAGGAAGATGGTGAAAAGGTGATTATCGAGCATACTAGCGTTAATCCTACTAAACCTTTGCACGTAGGTCATGGTCGCAATTCAATACTTGGGGATACTATGGGTAGGATATTGGAGGCTGGAGGTTACGATGTGGAGGTTCAAAATTATATTGATGATCTCGGTTTACAAGTTGCTCAGACTCTAGTGCCTTATCTTTCAGAAGAAGATAGTTCGGATGAAAAATTTGATCATTTTTTGGGAAAATTGTATGTGGATTTTCATGATAAAATTGAGTCTAATCGCGAACTTGAAGAGGAAGCTCGTGATGTTCTCTCGAAAATGGAAGAAGGAGAGGGAGATTTGTCAAATAAGGCTAGAGAGATGGCGGAGAAGTGCGTAAAGTCTAATCTTGAGACGAGTGATAGATTGAATATTGATTATGATTTACTAGTTTGGGAAAGTGATATTTCAGGGTCAGGAATGCTTAGCGAGACTTTGGATAGGCTTAAAGAAACCCCTTATTTAGTGGAGGGGGAAGGGGAGCACGAAGGGGCTCTTGTTTTAAAATTGGAAGATTTTGGGATAGAAGATAAAGTAATGGTAAGGTCCGACGACACTGCAGTTTATACTGCCAGAGACCTAGCATACCAGCTTTGGAAATTCGGAGAAGTATCTGCCGAGCTTTACTTTGATTTACACTCTAGAAGACCTACTGATGTTAAAACCTTTACCACTGTTCCAGATGGGGAATCGGATTACGAATTTGGAAATGCTGATCGGGTGATAAATGTGATAGGTGTTGAACAAAAATATCCTCAAAAGGTCGTTTTCACCGCCTTGCAAACCTTAGGTTTGGAAGAAGAATTTGAGAACTCTCACCACCTAGCTTATGACCATGTCACACTTCCTTCGGAAAAATTTAGTGGAAGAGAAGGTACATGGATGGGTTATTCTGTTGATAGAGTTTTGGATGAAACAGTTTCCAGAGCGAAGGAAGAGGTGAAGAAAAGAAATCCAGAAGCTGATGAAGAGTTTCTAAAAAAGGCGGCAGAAGCGGTAGGGATAGGAGCTTTCAGGTATTCACTAATCAGTTCCTCTCCTGAAAAAGAAGTAGTTTTCCAATGGGACGAAGCACTTGATTTTGAAAGGAATAGTGGACCTGCCGTTCAATATTCTCACGCTAGAGCTTGTAGCATTTTGAGAAAAGCGAGTGAAAGAGGTGAAGAATACTCTGCCTCTGTTTTTAAAGAACCTCAAGAATTTGCCCTTCTCAAAAAATTAGCAAAATTCCCAAAAGCCGTTAAAACTGCCAGCGAGCAGTTTAGACCACATTTGCTTGCGAAATATGCTGCTGATTTGTCTTTGATATTTAACAAATTTTACGAAGTAGCTCCTGTCCTGGAGGCTGAGACTGAGGAGCTTAAAGAATCACGACTCCGATTGGTGAACTGTTCTAGAATTGTATTAAGTAGTGTATTGAACCTGCTAGGAATTGAAGCTCCTGAAAAAATGTGAATTAAAAATTCTAAACCATGTTTTGGATTTTTTGAATTGTGGTAACTTTTTTCTATTCTAATTATTCTGAAGATTCTCCCTTTTTCAACCGTTCGTACCATTCTTCATCGACAGGTTCTTCCTCATGCAATTCCTTTCTCCTAGCCTCCAGAAGGTTTGGTTTTTCCCCAATAAGTTCAGAAGCAGTAAGAACCTCATTTCCCGAATCCTCAGCAACTTCCGAGATAGGTCGAAGAAAATCAGTATATTCAGTAGTTCTAAGCAAATGATGATCAATCACGAGTTTCGGAATATTTTCCGCAAGTGATCCCAAATTTTTCTCAGCATTCTCCAAATCCTCGTCCTCAAGCTTGAAACTGATATAAGTTGGAGGTCCCCCAATAATCAGTAAATCAGGATTTTGAGATAAAATATAATCCAAACTCTCACCATACATAGGCCCCTGAACGTCCGGAGCATGCACTAGATTAAATTTTGGAGTTTCAACCGTTAAAATGAGAGAATATCCCAGTTTAGTTCCTTCGGTTCCGTGATATACTGGTTTAGAAAACCGAAGGGTGGTATCACCTTTTTCAAACTCATAATCATCCGCTGGTCTTATCTCTTCAGCAATTTCTAGGTTTTTCTTCCTAAACATGTAACCACGCTTCCGCTGGCTTGCGTTTATATTCTCGCTGATGTCTTTGGCGAAAATTAGCTTGTCCTTGTAAAGTTCTTCCGCCATTTCTGGAGAACTCCAAATATATTTCCAATTTTCAAAATTTGGCACGAAATGATCGAAATGATAATGACTAATTGATAAGTAGTCTACTTCTCTTGAAGCCGATAAAATATCCTCTCTACTTTTGAACAATGCTGCGTATTCTTTTTCATGCGGTTGTAAATTGAATCTGGGCCCCAGGGCTGATCCTGGGTCTATTATCATTTTCAAGTCGTCGGTTTCTATATAGGTGCTCATGCCTCTGACTCCTAAACTTTCGTAAGCCAGAGGTCTGATTTTTATTGATTTGTTTCCGAAAGATGCGGTTTTCATGTTTTCTCCAATGAACTTTAAACCTTGAAGATTATATTCTCTATTGATGACATCAAATCTAAACTATTTGAAAGAACCGGAACTAAAAGACCCGATTGCTGTTGCAGGGTTGCCAGGCATTGCACTAATTGGAAAAATGTCTGTAGAATATCTTATTAATAAATTAGAAGCTGAAAAGTTTGCCGAATTGACTTCTAATCGTTTTCCTGGCTGGGCTGTTAGAGAGGATGGTCTTGTTAGAGATTTGAAAATTTACTTTTATGAAGCAAGTATTGATTCACTTGATAGAGATATTATCCTTCTAACGGCAGATGCTCAAGCTTCTTCACCTGAAGGACAATATGAGCTTTCGGAAGATGTTGTAAACGCTCTTTCCGAACATGGTGTAAGTACTGTTTTAACTATGGCAGCATTTCTAGATTCCGAGGATGAAAAATCGGAGGTAGTCGGCGCTGCTACCAATGAGGACATGGCTGAAAGGATAGAGAAACATGAAGTAGAACTCTTGGAGGGTGGTAGAATAGTGGGAATGAACGGATTGCTGGTAAGCATAGGGGCTGAAAACGATATGGATGGTTTTTGTCTTTTAGGAACAACCGAGGGAAAAGATACCGATCCTGATGCTTCGAAAAATGTATTATCAAAATTTTCCTACATATTCGACCTCAACCTCGACATTTCCGACTTTGACGAAAAATTGCCCGACCTTCCCAAATTCAAACCGCCGAAAATAAAAATGCCTTCAGTAAGCGGAAGCGAGAGAGACGTCAGCTATATCAGATAAAAACAGTTCGAATTTTACTATCTTCTTTTTAACAATTTTCACACTTCAATTCATAGTAGTCATAAACATCTTCTGGAACTTCATCACGAGAAACCATCTCACTAGGACAAAAAGAACATTCAGACTCTCCAAAATCTAACTTATTCACATTAACAGAATCAAAACTTTCAACAATCTCTACACCCGAACTAGCCCCAATCCTATCAGCCCCAGCGCCAATCATCAACAACGCATCTCTAGCATTACCAATACCCCCAGCGGCTTTAACGCCGAAATTTTTCCCAACACTTTCCCTCATCAAATACAAATGAGGAATATTAGCACCGTAAGGGCCGAAACCTGTCGAGTTTTTCACGAAATCGGCTCCTGATTCTTTTACGATTTTGCATGCTTTTTCGATTTCTTCATAAGTTAAGTATCCAGTTTCCAGAATGACTTTTACTGGACAATTCCCTGCTGCTTCGACTACTTTCCGAATTTCTTCTTTAACAAAATCATATTTTCCATCTCGAAAAGCTCCGATGTTCATAACCATATCCACTTCTTCTGCTCCGTCTTCTCTCGCCTTTTTTGTCTCGAAAACTTTCACTTCTGGAGTATTTTGACCTAATGGAAAACCAATGACGGGATCGATTACAGTTTTTTCTTCTGAAAGATTTTTCGAACAAAATTCAGTATAGTAAGGATGGATAGCTACTGAGTGAAATCCGTAAGTTTTTGCTTCTTCACATAGTTTTTCTATAGTATTTTCCTTTGTATACGGTGAGAGATCAGTATGATCTATCATTCCGGCTAGTTCTTCAGAACTTATTTCGATTTCCTTCGCTTTCCGCATGACTTTTGAAAATATTTTTGAAATTTCCTCCATAACAACAACCTTTTTCGCATTATCACTGATATTTTTGAAGTTCTTTAATCTTTTAGTTACCCTATCCTCCAAAAACAAGGCATTTAAATAAATTTTACAGAAAAAATATGAATGACATGTCTGATGATGTTTACATAATCCCTATCATAAAAAAATCGTTTAACTGGCTGTTGAAAGACCTCACTTTCGTCCTACTCTATTTGATACCTGTTTTAGTCACAGTGATTCAAAATATTCATATGAAAATCGTTTTCGGAACCACTATGTTTGGGGGAACTACATCCGGGCAGAATTTACAATTTTTCAACTTCTTATCTCCGATGGTGGGCTGGATGATTTTCTACATGGTAGTTTCTTTGATATTAGGTCTGATCGTTTTTGCAATAGTTATTCAAAAAGTAAAATTTAGAATTGAAGGAAAAAAACCAAATTTGACAAAAGCAATTAGACGAAGCCTTTCACGCTTACCTACTTTATTTGGATCTTATATCTTACTAATGCTCCTCCTAGTCGGACCCTTTATTGGTTTTTTAGGCCTGATCTTTTATGGGATAAAAATAGCCTCCGCTACAATTCCTTGGGTAATTATAGGAGTTTTAGGCTTGCTAATTTGGCTCCTGCCGATGATATATTGGGGGGTTAGGTTATCTCTCTTTGGACCTGCTTGTATAATGGAAGAATCGGGCCCTATAGAGACTCTGACGCGTTCTTGGAATTTAACTGCGAATAATTTTTGGCTGACTTTTTCTCTATATGTTCTTTTCGGAATATTTTATTGGGTTGTATCTGCACCTTCAAGTTTTTGGCCGTTTTTAGGCGGGTGGAGGGTTTCTTTGATAGTTACTGTAATTTCCTTGATTATTATAGCACCTGCGAATATGATAGCTGTTACACTTTATTATACGTCTTTGAAGAAAGGGGAAAACTTTCTATAACTAATCGTCGTTTATTTATTTAGAATTCTTTAAGAAGTTGATTTGATGGATAGTGTAGAGTATGAAGGTTTTAGATTCCAAGTATTCCAAGATGTTTATAGACCTGCTGAGGACACGTTTCTGATAATTGAAAATTTAGATTTGGAAAAAGAAGAAAAAGTTTTGGAGATAGGCACGGGTTGCGGTATCATTTCGATTTTGGCTGCAGAGGAAGGGGCGAATGTTGTTGCAACCGATATTTCTTCTGAGGCTTTGAAGTGTAGTAAAGAAAATGCTAGAATTCATGGAGTTGAAGATAAAATTGATTTTAGAGAAGGAAATTTGTTCGAACCCATATTATCAGAGGAATTTTTTGACTTGATAATATTTAAT
The DNA here is from genome assembly GCA_964608515.1 of Hadarchaeota archaeon (SeqCode). Classification (GTDB taxonomy): domain Archaea; phylum Hadarchaeota; class Hadarchaeia; order Hadarchaeales; family JAGGTB01; genus CAYLJV01. The sequence continues at coordinate 15,868 of CAZSNS010000032.1, read as the reverse complement.
CCGCCATATTTACCGGTAAAAGATGAGAAAAAACTTGAAACGAAACTTTCTCAGGCATGGGATGGAGGGCCAGAAGGCCGGAAATATATTGACGAGTTCTTGGAAAAGTTCGAAAAATATCTTAGGGACGATGGAAGAGTTTTGTTGGTCCAATCTTCACTTTCTGGAAAGGATGAAACTCTGAAAGAATTCGAAAGAAAAGGATTTAAAGTGAAAATTAGTGAAGAAAAATTCTTTTTCGAAAATATTTGCCTCTTTGAAGCGAGATCGAAAGCTTAGTAACCTAACAGAGAGAGCAGTATAGCTTTTTCAGTATGCATTCTGTTTTCCGCCTGTTGGAAAACCACCGATTGAGGACCATCCATTACCTCAGCTGTAACCTCTTCCCCTCTATGTGCAGGTAAACAATGCATGAATAGAGCATCTTCATTAGCTTGATCCATCAGTTCTTGATTCACTTGATACCCTTCAAAATCTTTTAACCTTTGATCTCTTTCTCCCTCATCTCCCATAGACGCAATCACATCCGTATAAACAACATCAGCTTCTTCGGCTGCTTCTTCAGGATCGTTTCCAATATTTACCTCGCTTTCAGTTTTACCTCCAGCATCTTTTGCATCTTCAATAATGCGCTCTTTAGGTTCATAACCTGACGGACTAGCAACAAAAATATCCATCCCAACTTTAGAACAACCTAAAAGAAGCGAATGACACACGTTATTCCCATCCCCAATATAAGCTAATTTCAAATTCGCCAATTTGTCTTTCTTCTCCCAAATAGTCTGTAAATCAGCTACCGTCTGACAAGGATGTAAAAGATCGGTAAGCCCATTTATTATCGGAATATCTGAGTTTCTGGCAAGCTCCAACAATTTCTCGTGCTCAAATATTCTAGCCATAATAATATCCACGTATCCTGAAAGAGTTCGGGCCGTATCTGCTATTGTTTCTCCTCTCCCTAGTTGTAGGGTGTCCCATCCGAGATAAATGGCGTGTCCTCCGAGGTGAGTCATTGCGGTTTCAAAACTAACTCGGGTTCTAGTTGAGGGTTTTGCGAAAATCATTGCTAGGGTTTTACCATAGAGGTATTCGTGAGGTTCTTCTTTTTTCAACATGTCTTTTAAAGTGCGTGTTTTTTCGAGCACTCTCATGAGTTCTTCTTTGGTTAGGTCTTGGATTGAGGTGAAATGTTTTACTTCTTCCATTATTCCAACTCCTTGAATATTTGATTTAGTTCGTCTATCAGTTCATCTATATGTTTCTTTTCCACGATTAGTGGGGGTAAGAATCTTAAAACTGTTTTTGAAGTACAATTGATTAAGAACCCGTCTTCTCTTGCTTTTTCAACTGTTTTTTCAGCCTTTTCTTCGTCGTCGGTTTTTATTCCTAACATCAATCCTTTCCCTCGCACTTCTTTGAGCATCTCATAATTTTCAACGAGTTCTTGAAGTTTCCTCTTGAAATATTTCCCTTTTTCTTCGACTTTCTTAGGCATATTCTTTTCTTGCATGGTTTCTATCACGGTTTTTCCGATTTTGCAAGCTAGAGGATTGCCGCCGAAAGTGGAAGCGTGGTCTCCGGGAGAGAAAGAATTCATAACTTCTGGTACAGCTCCCATACACCCGATTGGAAAACCGTTTCCAAGTGCTTTTGCCATTGTGATGATGTCTGGTTTTACTCCGGAATGGTTGGATGCAAACCATTTCCCAGTGCGGCAAATACCAGCTTGAACTTCATCCATTATCATGAGGGTGTCATTATCTTCACAAATATCTTTTACACCTAAAAGAAAATCATCGGAGAGAACCTTTACACCACCTTCTCCCTGAACAGGCTCGGCAATAAATGCAGCGGTGTCCCCGTCAATATTTTCTTTAGCCTTCTCTAAATCTTCAATAGGGTTAAATACGGTATTAGAAAAAATCAAGTCTTTAAACGGTTCTTTGTAAGCGTTTTTCCAAGTGACTCCTAAAGATCCTGAAGTTCTTCCATGAAATGATCTATCCATAGCAACGAACTTGTCACGATCAGTATGTTTAATAGACAGTTTCAAAGCTGCTTCAACAGCCTCTGTACCTGAGTTGCAGAAAAAGAATTTTTGAACATCTCCAGGAGTAATTTCTGCTAATTTTTTTCCTAATTCTATCTGCTCTTGAATATGGTATAAATTAGAAGTATGGACAATTTTCTCCGCTTGCTCTTTCAAAGTTTTTGCTATCTTCGGATGAGAATGACCTAATCCAGTAACTGCCAGACCTGCTACAAAATCTAAATATTCTTCTCCATTTTCGGCCTTTATTTTGACTCCATTTCCTTCCGCGACAGTGATTGGCAATCTATTATAGGTCGGGGCAATGTGTTTTTCTTCTAAATCAAGATAGTCCATTTTTAACCTCTTTCTATCATCGTTCCGATACCACTTTCGGTTAAAAGTTCTAATAACAATGTGTGTGAAGTTGTACCATCAATTATGTGGGAACGATTAACACCGTTCTCAACACCTTCTATACAAGATTCTACTTTAGGAATCATTCCCTCCGTAATGTTTTCACTTTCCATCAGATTTTCTGCTTCTTCCACCGTGAGTTTCGAAATAAGAGTATCTTCATCATCTGGGTCCTCTAAAACTCCTGGAACATCAGTCAAAAGTATCAATTTTTCCGCATTCAAAGCCGACGCAAGTTCAGCAGCTACAGTGTCTGCATTAAGATTTAAACTGTTACCGTTTTGATCGGCTCCGATAGGAGCAATAACTGGAATATAATCTTTCTCAGTAAGATAATTAATCAACTCAGGATTAATTTTTTCCACTTCACCAACAAATCCAAGTTCTTCTTCTCCGATTTTTTTAGCCTGCACTAGATTTCCGTCAATTCCGGAAATGCCTAAGGCTAGACCTCCATTTTTTTCGAGTCCCAGTACTATTTCTTTGTTTATTTTTCCACCTAGAGACTTGTGAAGGATTTCGATGGTTTCCTTGTCGGTGACTCTTAACCCTTCGATGAATTCCGGTGTTTTTCCTTCTTTTTTCATTTCTCTGGAGACTTCAGAACCACCTCCATGGATTACCACCGGTTTCATTCCCACATAATTTAGCAACACAAGGTCTTCATAGATAGAGTTTCTTACTTCTTCCTCTTCGATTAGCCCTCCACCTAGTTTTATGACTAATACTTTTCCATAGAAATTTTGTATATAGGGTAAAGCTTCCAAGAGTATGGATGTTCTTTCTTCCATTCTTACTACCTCTCATTTTTTTGAGTATACTTGTCTCTTAAAAAGAAACCGTTTAATTCTAAATAACTTTAAGTTTTGAAGTACCGAGAGTTCATTTCTACATATTCTTCGGTTAGATCACAACCCCAAGCGACTGCTGATTCTCCACCTTGGTCAAGATCAATATAAATTTGAATTTCTTCCTCTTCAAGAACTTGAACTGCTTCGTCAATCGAATCTTCCGGAAGAGGTTCCCCTTTGAGAACCAGAGGAGTTTCCCTTTCTTCTCCAATAAGACTGATACTAATTCTGGAAGGGGTAAATTCTGCTCCTGAATATCCGAGAGCGGCGACCATTCTACCAAAATTTGGATCCTTTCCAGATATTGCAGCTTTTACTAAATTAGAACCTGCAACTGAACGAGCAGCTTTTTTTGCATCCTCTTTACTTCCCGCGCCTTCAACTCTAACTTCTATAAAATGTTTCGAGCCTTCCCCATCTTTAGCTATCATCTTAGCAAGTTCTCTCGTAACGTAGTTAAGCCCTTTTTGAAATTTTTCACTAGGTTCTTTCTTTGTGATTTTTTCGTTTTCAGCGATACCGTTTGCCAAAGCAAATACTGTGTCGTTCGTGCTTGTGTCTTTATCAATGGTTGTCATGTTGAAGCTCTGATCTGCTGCTTTTTGAAGATGGAATCTTAATCCTGCAGGTGTAATATTTGCATCGGTAACTATGATTCCAATCATTGTGGCATGTAAATCGGGATGAATCATGCCTGCGCCCTTCGCCGCACCCCCAATTTTAATATCAGAACCGTTATCTGTCTTTACTCTAGCTGCTTTTTCTTTAACTTCAGTATCGGTGGTAGTGATGGCTTTTGCAGCTTTAGTTCCGGCTTCCCAACTATTTGATATTTTTTTCTTTGCTTCTTTTATCCCTTCTTTTACTTTTTCGATGGGAAGTTGTGAACCGATTAGACCTGTGGATGCTACTCCCACTTCTTCCTGTTTTATATTCAAAGCTTCAGCAGTAGTTTGAGTCATCTGTCTGGCTTTTCTGATTCCTTCTCTTCCAGTGAAGGAGTTTGCACAACCACTGTTAGCGACAATAGCTCCTAATTCTTGATTCTCAAGGTTATTTTGTGAAACTTGTACCGGTGCTGCTTTTACATTGTTTGATGTAAACAATCCAGCTGCGGGTATAGCTCCTCTCTCGCTAGATAAGAGCATTAAATCCAATCCTTCTTCTTTTATACCTGATTCTACTCCGGTAGCTCGGAATCCTGTTACTGCTGTAAGGCCGCCTTTTTCTTCTTCTATCATTTTCTTCGCCTGTTTTTCAAGAGTAGAGTTAACTTAAAGGGTTTGTTGAATTTTAAGGTTTATAATGTTTTATTCTTTTTAAAAACTGATTTTAGAGGTCATATTTTACGAAAAACTGATTAATACGGGATTTTATTAAGGTCTTAGCGGTATGTTTTTGAGTCCTGTTTTTTCTTCTAGACCTAATACGAGGTTCATGTTTTGAACTGCTTGTCCGGATGCTCCTTTGATTAAGTTATCTATGGTTGAGATGGCTATTACCCTTTTGTTTTCGTTTGAGGTTCTTACCGTTATATCACAATAGTTGGATCCTCTAACCGCGTTAGTTTGCGGTTGTTTTTCTAAAATGCGGATAAATGGTTCCTCGTCATAAAATTCTCGATATTTTGAAATCAGTTTTTCTTCTCCCATTTCTTTTCGGAGGAAAGCGTGCGTGGTGTTAAGAATTCCTCTAATCATCGGAATTAGGTGGGGGGTAAAATTCGTGTTTGTCTCTTCTCCAGCTAGTTTTTCGATCTCTTGTCTTATTTCCGGTGCGTGCCTGTGAGTTGTCGCGTTATATGCTTGGATGTTGTCCGAACAATTAGGATAATGTAGTTTTTCGCTTGGTTTAGCACCAGCTCCAGAAGTACCACTTTTAGAATCAAAAATAATAGGATCGTTTTCTATCTCATTTTCACTCAAAAGCGGGCTAATCGACAATATAGCAGCTGTAGGATAACAACCAGGATTCGCAACAAGTTCGGCCTCTTTTATTTCTTCTCTATTTATTTCTGGAAGGCCATAAACTGATTCTAAATTAGGGCTTTCGTGTTTTTTGTAATGTTTTTCGTATGTTTTTGTATCGTCTATTCTGTAGTCTGCGCTTAGGTCGATTACTTTGGTTCCTTTTTCTAAGAGTGTTGGTACGAAATTCATAGGAGTTCCATGAGGGGTGGCTGTAAACACTAGGTCGGATTCTTTCCCTATTTTTTCATAATCGGGTTCTTCGACGGTTAAATCTAGTACTTCTTGGAGATTGGGATGAAGGTCGTTGACTTTTTGTCCGGTAGTAGTTTTTCCATAAACACCGACTATATTTCCCTCTGGATGAGTGTGTAATATTCTTAGAAGTTCCCCGCCCGTATATCCGGAAGCTCCGATTATGGAAATATTGTAAGACAATAAAGACACCTCAGGATAAGTTTGCTAACTTTTTTTCAGATTTCTTGAGAGAATTTTTCCTCTCTTCCAAAATATTCTCATACTCTTTAATTTGGCTTTCAAAATCGGATAATTCTTTTTTCATCATGTTTGGAGACGGACTTCCTGCCATTTCTTTTCTTTTCACACAATTATCCAAATCTAGAGACTTTTCAAATTCTTCTTCAGAAAAATCTATTTTTTCTCCTAGGACTTTTTGACTTGCAGAGTAGAGGTCTTCGATTGACAATTCTGATAAGGATTTATTTTCCTTCTCAGCTATTGATGCTAGTTTTCCTACTATCTCGTGAGCTTTTCTGAACGGTATTTCAGTTTTTCTAACGATACTGTTTGCTAGTTCTGTTAGAGTTGCAAAACCTTTCTCTGCGTTTTTTTTTATTTTTTTTTGTTTTTGTTTCAGTTTTTTCACAAGTTTTGTCATCACCTTCAAGCTTGATTTCGCTTGATTTATCGAGTCCCAAAGGAGAGGAGTTAGTTCTTGGATGTCAAGATTATAAGCTTGAGGTAGGTTTTTCATCATTTCCAATCCTCCTACAAGATTACCAACAGTTTGTCCGCATTTGGCTCTGGCTATTTCCGGAATGACAGGGTTTTTCTTTTGAGGCATTATACTACTCGTGGAAGAGAATTCTTCAGGAATATTTATCATATCAAACTCTGCAGAATTCCAAAGGATTAGTTCTTCTGCAAACCTGCTCAAATCAGTCATCAAGAGACTTATGTTAGACAAACTGTTCAAAATGAAATCACGAGAACCTGTTGCATCCATCGTATTTTCCAATATACTTCCAAAGCCAAGCAAATCCCTAGTGAGTTCTCTATCGATGTCAAAGCTAGTGCCCGCGAAAGCACAAGAACCTAAAGGATTACGATTAGTTTGATTATAAGAAGTGTCAAATCTTTCTATATTTCTAATAAGAGCTTGAATATAGTTAGCAAGATAATGAGCGAAAGTTGTAGGTTCAGCTACTTGGAGATGAGTATAACCAGGCATCACCGTTTCCAAATTATTCTCGGCAAGATTTTTCATCTCAACGATTAAATTCTTCACTAATTCTTGGATATCTAAAATATCTTCACGGAGAACAATCCTAATCGCAGCCGAAACTTGATCATTCCTACTTTTAGCTGTGTGAAGTTTTCCTCCAATATTCTCTCCCACTTTGTCTTTAACGAATTCTTCAATGACCATGTGAATGTCTTCTAGTTCAGGTCTGAGATCCAAGTCTTCAAATTCTTTTTCTTCCAAATCGGATAGAGCTTGGAGAATTTTTTCAGAGTTCTTCTTATTGATAATCTCTTTTTCTTCCAGCATCTTGACATGAGCTTTGTTAGTTTTGACTGTAGCTTTGAAGATTCTAATATCATCCTTTAAGGAGGCTGTATATTGCGCTGTGTCCGTATCCATGGATTTTTCAAAACGCCCCTCCCTGTGCATTTCCATCAATCCTTTTTCTTTCTATAGGATTTTCCTTGCAACGCTTGGAATTTTATTGCTCCAGTAGACTCTCTCTGATCGAAACCATAATCTTCGAAAGATACAAGTTCTGGTTCATGGAGGCTAAGAGGCGATTTTCTAGAAACAACTCTAGCACTTCCAGGTTCAAGTTTGACCTTTACAGTTCCAGT
>CAZSNS010000032.1:0-8488 GCA_964608515.1 Hadarchaeota archaeon (SeqCode) | reverse complement strand
GCGGATCAAACCATAAACCACGATATACCAAGTCCGACCAAAGATTATCGACCTGCTCTTTGAACTTCAACTCATCCCTAGTTAGAACCAAATCTTCCAATGCTTTATGAGCTTCTGTGATAACTACAGCTGCGGGTGCTTCGTAGTTTTCTCTGGATTTCAATCCCAAAGTTCTGTCTTCAATAATATCAATACGACCTACGCCGTATTTTCCAACAACTTTATTGAGCTCTTCAATTAGAGCAAAAGTTTCTTTCTCCTCACCGTTCAATTTCTTAGGAATTCCTTTTTCGAATTCTAACTCTAAATACTGCGGTTCTTTAGGCGCATCGGCTGGATTTTGAGTCATCTCGTAAATTTCTTCTGGCGGTTCGTTTTCCGGACTTTCGAGTTCCCCACCTTCTATTGAACGTCCCCAAATATTTTCGTCTATACTATATGGTTCGTCCACGTCTACCGGTACTGGTATGTCGTTTTCTTTTGCGTATTGTATTTCCCAGTTTCTATCGAGGTTTTTTTCTCTGACAGGGGCGATTATTTCCATATCAGGATTTTTTAGTGAGATAGTTGTGTCGAATCTGAATTGGTCGTTTCCTTTTCCAGTACATCCGTGCGCTGCTGCGTCGCAGTTTTCTTTTTCTGCAATTTCTACTAGTTTTTCTGCTATTGGATAGCGTGCTAAGGCGGTTGATAGCGGGTATCCTTCATAGTTACCGTTTGCTTTTATACTGGAATGGATGTATTCTTCGATGAATTTATCCGTAAGGTCTGCTCCGTAATGTTTTATTGCTCCCAAATCCTTGGCTTTTTTTTCAATTTTTTCTAATTTTTCAGTATCCTGTCCGACATTTCCGGCTACCGTTACTACTTCTGCATCATAATCTTCTTGGAGTATTTTTAGGATTACGGAAGTGTCTAATCCTCCCGAAAACGCTAATGCGACTTTCATTTATATTCCTCCAGTCAATGGTTCTAATATTTGCCATAAATAAATTGGTATTTAAAGGAAATGTCTGATTTTAGATAATAAATACTATATGTGGTGCAGAGAATATATAGTGGTGTGAAATTTTAAAAATTTTTAGTTTTTGGGGGAGCCTGCTGATGAAAGTTAAGGTTATAATCCGAGAAGAGCTTTGCGATGATGGTGGTCCGAAGACTATTAAGATTCCGATTCAAGAACAGGAAACTATCGATACTTTATTGTTAAAGCTTAGCAGGAGAAATCCTAATTTAGTTGAATCAATATTGGACCCTCGAACGGGGGATGTTAAGGATGGTTTCAACCTAAATCTCAATGGTCGTTCTATAAAGGGGATTAAAGGTTTGCATACTCGTTTAAAAAATAAAGATGAGGTAGAAATCACTTCTTCGGAAAGTTAGTGTTTTAGAATTTTCAAAATTTTCTGTGCTGATTATTTATTTTTCGACCTTAATTCGTTCATTCCGAGCTTGAGAGCTTGCAGATTAGCTTCTTCAGTCCCTTTCGGTGAGTTACTTTTGACGACTTCTTGAAGAGTATTTTTCTCGATTTTTAACTCTCCAGCTTGGTGAAGAGCTCCCAGCATTACGATGTTCATAGTTTTAACATTTCCTGCTTCGTTAGCTAAGCTAGTAGCGTTAAACATTTTCACTTCGCTTAGTTCTCTCAAGGTTTTCTTTATTTTTTCAAGAGATGGGTATTTCGCTTCACCAATTTTAACATCATACGAGGGAACAGTTTCTTCATTGGCTAAAAATAAACCATTTTTTGATAAGAACTTGGCCGCATATCTAACTCCTTCCATAGGTTCCAGAGCGACAATAATGTCAGCACTGTTTTCAGAGTTAATAGGTGAATAAATATCGGAACCAATTCTTACATGACTTGCCACTGACCCACCTCTCATAGCTGCACCATAAGATTCACCCACTTTCACATCCCTCCCATCTTCAATCGCCGCTTCCCCTAGAATATGAGAAGCTCTGAGAACTCCCTGTCCACCTACACCAGCGAAAAGAATATTGACCTTCATCATTTTACTCTCCTGTTGATAGGGCCTCCGTCGGACAAATTTTCGCACACAGTCCACATTCCACACAAACGTTCCAATCTATACCGCCAGTCTCATTTTCATAAGTAATCGCCGGACAACCAAGCATCACACAATTACCACAACTTATACACTCTTCAGAATTAACCAATATTTCCTTCTGAGAGAATTCCTCCCTCCTCAGAGCCTCAATAGCACAAGGCCTTTTACTTACAACTATGGAGAAACCTTCCCGGTTTATTCCTTTTTCAATAACTTCACTAACCTTTTCCACCTCGTGAGAATCGACTTCGTACACATTTTCCACACCGCTACCTCTAGCAATCTCCGCAATGTCTAAACTCTTCGATTCTTCACCAGTAATCCTTTCTCCAGAACCTGGATTAGGGTGATGACCAGTCATACAGGTCCACCGGTTATCTAGAACGATAAACAGTCCATTCACATCGTTGTAAACTGCATTAACTACTTCTGGAAGAGTCGAATGGAAGAATGTGGAATCACCGGTAACGGCTATTAATGGTCCGTCCTCGTAACCTGCTTGGGATTGTCCTTCCATCAGTCCGATTCCGCTTCCCATTACATAATTTGTGTCGATAATCTCATATGATGATTCTATCTCATATTTTTGAGATTCTTTTGAAACAGAACCTTCTATATCTCTAGAGACACCATATCCGGCCATTTCGTAGCAACCGATGTCACCGTTGACGATTTGAATTTGGTCTTCTAGTTTTTCAAGTGCTTTTCTTAATCCCCAATATGTGCCTAGGTGAGGACATCCGGCGCAAAAAGTAGGTGAACGTGGAATTTTTAGATCTTTAATTTTCTTTTTAATTTCTGGACTGATTTTTTCTCTTTTTCTTTTTCCACCCATTATTTCCAATAATGTTTTTTCGATAATGTCGGAACTTATCTCATCGACTTCGGGAATGTGTTCGGTTGACCGTCCTAATATCTTAACTTCAGGAACTTCCTCCTTAGCTATTTCTTTAACCTTCCGCTCAACGAATTCTGAACCCTCTTCTACAACGAGCACTTTTCTTACACTTTCCAAAAATTTCACAATCTTTTCTCGAGGTAACGGATGAGAAGTTCCTAATTTTAGAAAACTAATATCTTTCTCAAGCTCTAAATTCTCTAAAGCTTCTTTAGCATAACTATAACCTATTCCCGGACCAATAATCCCGAAATTTGCTTCCTCGGAAATGTCCAATTCATCCCAAGGTAAATCGCTAGTTTCTTCCTCTATCAACTGTTGTTGTTCTTTCAACCACCCATGCTTTTCAATCGGTCCAGTGTTCCCGTAAACATTCCACCGATAAGGCGATTTATAATGTCTATCGAAAACAGGACTTCTTTCCTCCATATTCATTTCTCCGAACTCCACTTTTCCCAACGCATGACTGACTCGTGTGACCGTTCTAACAAACACAGGCAATTCTATTTTTTCAGATAGCTCGAAAGCGAATTTTGTCATTTTTTTCGCTTCTTCTTGGTTTGAAGGTTCTAAACAAGGAATTTCAGCATATTCTGCAGCTGGGCGAGTGTCTTGTTCATTTGAAGAGTAATGAGCTCCTGGATCATCAGCGACTACTATAACAAAACCACCACGTATACCCCCATAAACAATAGTCATGAACGGGTCCATGACCCAGTTGAGTCCCGCGTTTTTCATTGATACTAGAGATCTTACTCCGGTTATTGATGCTCCTGCGGCTACTTCGAAGGCTACTTTTTCGTTTGTTGACCATTCGGTGTGAAAATTTAGTTTTTGTGAGGCTTCTCCCAATGTTTCCATGATTTCTGATGCTGGTGTCCCTGGATAAGATGCTGCTACGTCCACGCCTGCTTCGAGTGCTCCTCTTGCGATGGCTTCGTTTCCGAGCAATAGTTCTGTCTTTCCTTTTACTTCTTCATGTATCTCCAATCAGGCACCTCGAAATTTGGACGAGTAAAGGGTATAGAACTACTAAAGTGCATTTACAACCTTCATAGCCATAGCCGGATCTGATAATACAGGAATTCCTTCTTCTATGAGTTCTTCCTCTTCTTTCAATCCTTCTTTTCCTGCTCCTAGCATTACTGGAACTATGGGAAGTCTTTCGAATCTGTTTTTGATAACATCAGCAATACCTGGCATCGGGTCTCCTATTATAGTGACAAGATTTTGCACATCTTTATATCTTGCAAGTATCTTGATAACCTCGTCAAACATTTCAGCATTCGCACTTCCAGTAAGGTCCAACGGATTGTCTATTATACATTCTCTAGGCAGCGTTTCTTTCAATCTATCCACTGATTTCTCAGGAAGATCTATCAAATCAACATCCAGCTCTTCAGCTGCGTCCACTGCTAGTATTCCAGAACCTCCGGAACTGGTGATTATAATCGTTTTACCATTTTCAGGCTCGGTAATGGATGCGATACCTTTACAAACGTTATAAAATTCGGTCATACTTTCTACCAGAATCAAATCTTCCTGCCTGCAAGCACTTTCGAAAATCTCGTACTTCCCTGCAAAAGATCGAGTATGAGATTTCACAGCTTCTGCACCGCGATCAGTTCTGCCACCCTTCAACACAACCACTGGTTTTTCCTCAGCAGCTTTCCTAGCCGCATCCAAAAACTTACGACCTTTCTCAACTCCCTCAAGATAAAGCCCAATCACGCCAGTATCATCATCCTCAGCTAAATAATCGATTATATCCGCTTCATCGATGTCTGCTTTGTTTCCTAAAATTGCAGTTTTAGCAATCCCTATATTATCCTCTTGAGCCCAATTTTGCATAGCAGCAGCAATAGTGCCACTCTGAGTAACAATAGATAATGGGCCTTTTTGAGTGATTAGAGGCCAAGTTGCACAGAGGCCGTTTGAGGTGTTGTTTATTCCTTGACAGTTTGGTCCTAGTATTCTTATTCCCATTTCGTCTGCTATTTCTAGTACTTCTTGTTCGAGTTCTTTTCCTTCTTCGTCATATTCGCTGAATCCTCCGCTTATTACGATTGCGTTTTTAACGTTGTTTTCTTCGCATTGTTTGAGGACTTCAGGAACTTTTTCTGCTGGAATGACTATTACTGCTAATTGTGTTTTCTTGGGAGCTTCTTCAAGGGATGGGTAACACTTTAATCCGAGAATTTCGTCTGCTTCAGGATTTACTGGGTATATTTTTCCTTCAAAATCTGCTTCTTTCAAGTTCTTTACTACGATATGTCCTAATTTTTCTTCTTCTCGAGATGCTCCTATTACAGCTACGCTGTTTGGTTCGAACAGTTTTCTAATCGTCATTTTGTTGGCCACCTTGTATCTATATTGAGTTTTAATCTTTTGTCGATTTCAGGTGCTTGTTTAATTGCTTCTTTTAAGATTTTTTCCTCGTTTAGAGTTTTCACTTCGCCGTCTTCCATAACTATGTTCCCGTCTATTATAGTCGTTTCCACATTTCCCCCATGACCGGCATAAACAAGGTTCGAAACAGGGTTTCTTACAGGAGCTGAGTGCGGTTTATTAAGATTTATAACAATCATATCGGCAAGTTTACCTTCCTCCAAAGAACCCAAATCATCACCCCATACTGTCCCTTTCGCACCGTTAACAGTAGCCATCTCCAAAACTTTCTCCGCTGGCAAAACGGTAGGATTTTCTAACCTTCCCTTATGAATTAGTGCAGCTAATTTCATCTCACGAATCATATCATAATCATCATTACTCGGACCACCATCACAACCTAAAGCCACATTCACTCCACCATCAACCATTTCCGGGATCGGAGCTATCCCGGAACCTAATTTAAGATTGCTAGCAGGATTATGACTGACAGTACAATTATTTTCCCGTAAAATTTTGAAATCCTCTTCTGGCACCCAAACTCCATGAGCATAAATAACATTTTCACCCACAATGTTACAATGTTCCATGAACTCCATTGGAGTCATACTGAACTCATTTTTCAAATATCGAATATCATCTTTAACTTCCGCCAGATGAATGGTCATCCCAGTATCGTGTTCTTTTGCTCTACCCGCAGCTTCCTGATAAAAATCTACAGTTGCTCCTCCCGGAGTTCGAAGTCCATACCAGATATGAATCCTATCATTAGCGCTCCCGTGATGCTTTTGAATTAGCTTTTCAGTTTGTTTTAGAGTTTCTTCCCCATCCTCCCTCATACATTCAGGAATAACCCCCTTCTCGTCGGCATAGTTAGGTTTATTCATGAGAGATTTGGAAACTGCGCCTCTAATCCCAGAATTTTTAACAGCTTCAATCATTTCCTCAATATACTTCCAGTGAAGCAAAGCTTCAACAAAAGTAGTTGTGCCTGACTTGATCATTTCCAAAGCACACAACTTAGCACTAAGAGCCCCATCTCCCTCTTGGTATCCGATACCTTGCAAAGGTAAAACTCGTTCATTAAGCCACGGAACTAAAGGGAGGTCATCCGCACAAGCACGAATGAGAGCTTGCCCTAAATGTACATGGGTGTCGATTAGCCCTGGCATAATAAGTTTATCTTTACAATCAATTTCCTTATCAATCGAATATTCTTTTTCTATACGTTCAGTTTTTCCCACGTCTACAATTTTATTTTCAGTTATTGCTACTGCGCCGTCTTTGATTACTTCTCTGTTTCCGTTCATAGTCACAACAGTGCCATTAGTTAGTACGATTTCGACCATTTTATCAGCTAGAAACTCGAATATTTATGAAATAAATAGATGTTTTAACTTTTCCTATCTAGTTTCGGATTAATTTTTCTAATTTCAAGAGATTGAAATGGTAAAATCGAGACATATTTCAAGTATTATTCTGAGTTGAAGTGGAAGTTTTTGAACTTGGAGAATGAAATTATAAATGAAACCTTTGAATGGGAGGTGAAATTTTTGGTAACTCTGTTATGTCCACATTGCGAAAACAAATGGAATTATTCCGGAATGGAAAGAAATCCGCCATGTCCTGAGTGTAATGAAAGAGTTGAAGTAAGGAAAAATATTGACTGGGAGACTTCAGGATCTTATTTTGCAAAAGTTTATTCCAAAGGATAAATTCGGAAAATCAACTAGTCTAAAAACTTTTTCTTCCCTTCAAATTGTATTTTATTAAGTTGGACCTGGCCGATTTTATTGATACAATTGCTTTCTGGATTTCAGGTTCTTTTGAGAGTTTGAGGATAGCGTTTTCAATATCTTCTATAATCATGTCCAAATCCAAATCCTCCCTTTCTTCCGATAAGGGCTCTAATTTTCCTTTGATTTCTTTCAAAAGAGAAATACCTTGCTCCAAGCTTTTTGTTTTCGAGCTGTTGAAGTCTTTCTTAATCATTTCTTCTGCTTTCAATAAATCGTCAAATATTTCCTCTAGTGAGACAAGGCCTTTTTTTCTTTTTTCACTCATCAGTTAGTTTGTTGTATTTATTTGCTTAAATTGGTTGGATTTTGAAGATTTGGAAAACAATCTTTTAGTTGATAGTACGAGTTATTCTTGGTAAAATGGTTGAAATTGTAGTTGCGGGAAGGTCTAATGTTGGAAAATCTACTGTAATTCGTGAGCTGACTGGGAAAAATGTTGAAGTTGGTAAACGGCCGGGAGTTACGAGAAATTTCGATCGTATTGAGCTTGGTAAGAAATTAAAGGTGGTGGATCTTCCTGGTTTTGGTTATATAGCTGGTGTAAGCGAGGATAGGCAGGATGAAATTAAGACGAAAATAGTTCGTTATCTTGAGGAAAATAAGGATAATATAGTTTTAGCGATTCAAGTTATAGATGCAACTAGTTTTTTAGAAATAGCAGAGAGATGGGAAAAAAGAGGACAAATTCCGGTAGATGTTGAACTTTTCTCTTTCTTAGAAGAACTGAGATTAAACCCGATTCTAGCGGCAAATAAAATTGATAAAATTAAGTCAGACGAACTAGATGAGAAACTAGATGGGATTTGCAAAAAATTAGGATTAGACCCTCCTTGGAGGCAATGGTTGGATATTATTGCTCCGATTTCTGCTAAAACTGGAAAAGGGGTAGAAGATTTGAAAGATCTCGTCATGCAAAGATTTAGAACTGCTGATAAGGATGGACTCTTAAGATATCTTTAAATTTTCCAGAGAGGTCCTGAGAAAAAGAGGTTGGCTTTTTGGACTTCTCCAAAATTTTTAATCTTCCGAACGGGTTTCCGACTTGAATCTTGTTGGGGATTGTATCATTTTTCTAATAATTTCTTCAAAATTAAGACCAATACTCTCTCCTTCTCTCAAATTATGAACAATTTCTAAAACTCTCAACCCGATTTCGATCAAATCTTTTTCCAACTTAGCTTTCGTTTTTCTATCCACCTTAACGGATTCGTTCTCCTCCGCTTCTGCAATAATCGCTAGAAGAGCTCCTACTAGGATACTATCTTCTCTTTTACCTTCGTAAAAATCTCTCAAAATAGTATAAACTGAAAATTCCATTGAACTGGATA
>CAZSNS010000031.1:0-21817 GCA_964608515.1 Hadarchaeota archaeon (SeqCode) | reverse complement strand
GGGAGATTCTTTTTCGACTTGTTCTGCTGCGCTCAATTTTCTCCCCGCGCTTTTACTCACCTAAGGGAATTTCGAGCATTTAAATATTTGGATAAAAAAACGAGAATATTCCAAACAAAAACCGTTAAACTAGAAATGGACTACTCCATATCCTTAACTAATCCTTCTCTCAAATCTTTTCCCTTAATAGTAGTGCAGTCTCCGACCAGCGAATTTTTTATTATAGAATCTTTAATCTCACACTTTCCGAAAATTATTGAATTTTCTATTTCCGAATTCTGAACCTCAGTATCAGACAAGATCGTAACATTTTCACCTATCTCTGAATCTTCAACATTTCCCTGAACTATAGAACCTTCCCTTATCTCATTCTCAGCTCTCAAATACCCGTCTCGGGTTCCTATATCAACCCAATCACCCGTAAACGGATAAGCATAAGTCTCATACCTTTCCACAGTCCACTGAAGGAACCTTCCCGGCTCATCCAAATATTTCTCTTCGGGAAGTCTATCCTCAAAATATTCTACATATTTATCAAATAAGGACAATTTTTCCTCAGGATAATAATAACAAGCTGTAGAAGCCATTCTAGATTTTGGATTAGCAGGCTTTTCTTGAAACTCTTCTATTTTCTGATCCTCGTCAAAATTAACTATACCGTAATTTTTTGCTTCTTCTAAACTTTCAACTTCGTAACAAGCATTAGTCACGGACTCTTTTTCTCGAGCAAAATCCAAGAAGTCCATTAACTTAAAAGAATAATAATTGTCTCCACCTATCACAAGATAATCGTCCGGCTCCCTATTCTGAATCACATTGATAATACCACCGACAGCTCCATATTTTTCCTCTTCAGCCTCCTGACTTTCAATTATTAGTTCGTAAATATCAGCACTTCTCTGAGAAAGATACTCATCAAAAGAATCCTCAAACCTCTCATTAGTCGTCACATAAACCTTATCAACATCACCAATCTGCTCCAACTCATCCAAAATATAATCCAAAATAGGCTTACCACCTAAAGGCAAAAGCGGCTTAGCCCTCTTCTTAGTCACAGGCCAAAGCCTCGTTGCATATCCGCCGGCTAGGATTAGTATTTTCATTTTCCAACCTCTTTTGGTTTAAAATTCTCACTTATTTGGGTTTTACCCTCAGTTTGATTTATCAAAAGAAATAGAAAAAGCTAACCCTTTTAGAGCAAAACATAAAATGGCAACACGATTACAGGAAATATTATTATAGTTAGTTTGAAGGTATAGCGCCCCATCGCCGAAAAAACCCGAATAGAACGGTACCCCAGGGCAGGAATTGGAGAGAAATAGTCTCCCCCACGACGATGGGAATTCGCTCCTTCTTTTGATTTCCTTTACTCTTATCTAGGTTTTTTTAAAAAAGTATTTCCATTATTCAAGAATTTTTTCAATTTTTGAGAATTTTACTTATAAAAGATAGGGGATATTGGCGAAATTAACCACTTTGCTTCACCACCCGGGAGAAACAAGAGAAAAAACTACTTTAACTTTACAGCTGTACCAGTTGCGTTAATCCATAGCATGCCTTCAGCCATCTCTTCATAATCAAAACTGACACCTATAATGGCGTCAGCATCAACCTCTTCTGCTCTCGTTTCCAAATCTTTTAACGCTTCTCTCCGACCTTCTCTAATCTCATCTTCATATTTTCCCGATCTACCGCCGATGATATCCGTAATACCAGCGAAAAAATCTTTCACAATATTTGCCCCCATAACCGCCTCCCCGCTTACAACACCTCGGTAATCATCCACAGACTTACCATCAATACTATTAGTAGTAGTAATAATCATTCTAACTCACCTCCAACAGAACAGATAACAAACATACCTATAATTTTTCGTATCGGAGAATACTAACTAGCTTCCTCTTTTCAACCTGATCTCAAACTTAGCTCCACCCAACTCAGAATCCTTAACCTCCATCCCCCCACCATATCCCTCCGCTATCTGACGAACCAAAAACATTCCTAAACCAGACCCTCCAGTATCCCCCTTGCTAACTCCTCTTTCCAAAACTTCTCTTTTATCCTCATCTGAAATACCACACCCATCATCCTCTACATTAACAATCAAATCCTCACCATCAACATCACACGAAATCCTAATCAAACCACACCCAGAATGTTTAATAGAATTCTCAACCAGATTCGAAAACAATTCTTCTAAAAGCGGCCCCCCATAAACAACCTCTTCACATTTCTTATAGGAAAGCTCTATATCCTTTTCCTCAGCTTGGGTCTTTCTTTCTTCAACCACATCTTCTAGAATCGAGTTTAGATTTGTCTTTCTGGATTCTTCCTCTTCCCCGATTTTTCTCAAAGTTCTCACTTTCTCAATGAGATCATCACTATCCTCGCAAACCTTTTGCAACTTTTCCAAATACTCCCCCTGCTCTCCCGAAAGTTCAGAACCTTTCAACAAGTCAAGATATCCATCCATAACCGTAACTTTATTTTTCAAATCATGCCGGAGTAAAGAATGTAGTAAGTCTTGCCGCTCCTCACTTTCAACTCGACCCGTTATATCCCTCAAAATCATAACACGAGCCATCAGCTCACCTCTATCATCCGAAAGAGACGAAACACGAACATCATAAAACCTCCTATCTTCTTCACCTTCCAATTCAGTTTCCTTAACCCCCTCTTCACCCTCACCACCAATCAAATCAATCCCGTCAGGAAAAACCTCATTTATCTCCTTGCCGATTAAATCACCCTCAGGCGGAACAAGATACCCCTCTTCCAACATATCAACCGCCGACTTATTGAAATCTACAATCCTATCTTCTTTATCTAAAACAAATGCAGCATCACGAATCTCTTCAAAAACCGCATCCCGGGCCACGGGAACAACATCCAAAAACCGAAACGAAAGAACACTCCAAGTAAATGCTAAACCCGGAGCCAAGAAAAGAACCGGAGTGATATCATAATCAGCGGGAAGAGGTAAAACACCAGCCAAATAAATCGCATTACCAAGCAATGGAGTCAAAGTACCAGCCACCAAAACCAAAGCCTGCTTCAAATAAGATCTATGCAGCTTAGTAACCTGAAAAATAATCAAAACAGCACCCAAAACAATCAAAAAATAAGAATAAGCAGAATGAAAAGCAAAAGCAGGTCCACCATTTCCAGCGATTGCTACTCTTGCAAGCCCGCCTAATTGGTTAAGTTCTAATTTTGTGTAAAAGAGATTATGGAAAGGATTTGTCCAAACCGAAAAAATGATGATTGCAGGAATTGCTAATAATAATGCTATATTTCGCAGATTTACCCACTTTTTTCTACCGGTATATTCCAAAGCAAAACTAATCCAAAAAACGGGAACTGTTGTAATAGCGAAAAATTTGAATTTATTCCAAAAAACCGTTGCTGAAAGACCCTCTACTGCTAATTCTAATCCATAACTGAAAGCCCAGAAGGATGTGGCTATCATGACGAGAGCGAATATTATTGAAACTCGGGATTTCTTTTTCCTAAACAAATAGCTAGCTAACGCCAGAGGGATGAATCCAGCTATTATCAATGGGATTATGTAAGGAATTGTTTGAATATTCATTCAATCATCCTAGGGCACCATATCCTAATTTACAATCATGAATTTGTAATTTAATTAACAAAACTATTTTCCCTATCAAAAGCAGATAGCAACATCTATAGTAAAGGTACTAGTGGGTTCCCTCTAAGTTCAATAATATTACTAGATTCTTTCAACCAGAGTAGCGACACCTAATCCTCCACCGCCACATATAGACTGTAATCCCAGATCCAAGTTTTCTCTTTCCATGTAATGAATCATCTCAGTAAAGTACAGGACCCCTGATGCGCCGATCGGATGACCTATCGAAGTCGCTCCTCCAGTCGGGTTTATCCTAGGATCATCATAGTCAATACCAAACTCATCACAGTACGCTAGTACCGGTGAAACAAAGGCCTCATTCGGTTCCCAAACATCAATATCGTCAAAAGAATAACCTGTTCTATCGAAAATATCCTTTATAGCCGGAACAGGTGCTAGCAACATCAAGTCGGGGTCTCCGCCAGCAACAGCCATCGAAACAATTCTAGCTTTCGGTTCCAACCCTAACTCTTCAGCTTTTTCCTTAGTTGACAATAAGGTAGCTGCTGATCCATCGACAATTCCACTAGAATTTCCGGCGGTAACTATTCCGTCTTCTTTGAATGGTGTGGGTAGTTTTTTCATAGATTCTAATTCTTCTTCTGGATTTTCTAATGCATTTCTTCGGGGTGGTTCATCTTTTTCCCACTTTTTGGTTTCTCCATCTTGGGTGGAAGTTACTGGAACAACGCGTTTTTTGTACTCCTTTTCATTGTCCAATTCCTTCACAGCTTTTTGTTGGCTCCAAAGTCCAAATTTGTCTAACTCCTCTTTGGTATGTCCGTATTCTTCAGCTATTTTCTCTGCCGATACTCCTTGGGAAAGACCCATATCATCAGCTTTTTTCGTTCTTTCTGAACTCATAATCGGCATTCCTGCTTCTTTTGCGGCTTTATAA
Source organism: Hadarchaeota archaeon (SeqCode) (assembly GCA_964608515.1). Taxonomy (GTDB): domain Archaea; phylum Hadarchaeota; class Hadarchaeia; order Hadarchaeales; family JAGGTB01; genus CAYLJV01. The sequence continues at coordinate 17,267 of CAZSNS010000031.1, read as the reverse complement.
TCGTCACCTATTCCATAATGCGACATGTGTTCTACTCCTGATGCCATCATCATTTCACCGACTCCGGTCATAAGCGCCTGCGCTCTAGAATTTATAGCTTGCAATCCAGCTGTACAGTACCTGTTTAATGTCCAACCAGCTATTTCTTGAGGTAAATCGCTGGCGAATATTTGAAATCTTGCCATGTTTTGACTCTGTTCTCCGATTTGAGAAAGGCAACCTACTGCCAAATCTTTTATCTCTGTTAAATCGAAGTCTGCTTGTTCGTTTCTTACTTTATCTAATAGTCCTTCGATTGCCGATCCTAGGAGGTCATGGGCTGGTATATGTGCAAATTGTCCTCCTTTTTCCATGCCTTTTCGACCGCTTTTTCCCGTCGGTGTTCTCACTGAGTCTACTACAACTACTTGTCTTTCTTCAGGAACTATATCTAAAACTCCAGGTTTTTCTCCCATATTATCAATAAGGGATTGTACTCCGTTTTTATATAAAATTGGCTAGTTTTCATGTTCATAATGATAAAGAAGTTTACTAGTTTTTTCAAAATTAGACCGTTTGGACTTCACAAGAAACCTCTCGACGGATATAATCCAGATCGTTCCCTACAAATATTTCAGTCAATCTATCTCGAAGCTTTTCTATAACAACGAGTTGGATCGAGTTTTCTTCTACGGCTCTAATCGTCTCCGAACCAGGAGAACCTGAAACATAAAGAGGAGTTACGGAAATACCTTGTTTGGCTGCCCTCTTTTTTACCTCTTCTACGTATTCTCTTGCTTCTTTTTCCTGGACATCCTCCATCGTCTCCTCAAAGTTTTTGATTGTTTCACTGTCCTCACCAATTTGTCCTGTCTGATATCTTAAAATTCGAGTGGGGGCATCGTCAATGATATGAAGTAAAAATAATTCACCGCCTTTTTTCAACCTATCTAGGGCTTTTTCTTCTGCTTTTTTAGGAAGATAATCCCCGTAATATGGTATTAAAACCTTATCTACTTTTTTCTCAGGCATTTATCCTTATTGCTCCTTCCACATGATGGATATTCAAAAACATGATTTTAAACCTTGACTTTCTAAAAAATAAAATATATTATGTAAAACTAAGATTTTTCAAAAACTTTTTTCAGTTTCTACAAAAATCGTGTGAAGGAGGTGAACCCTTTGGATTTAGGAAATGACTCTTCCAGAAACCGGATCGGATTAACCGTCTTTGCCCTAGGGCTAATACTTTTAATCTTTACATTCTACACAGCGTTTTCAGTATTTACAAACCCATCCGCTTTGGAGGGTTTCGCCCAATTAGTTCCAGAAACCGGAGGACAACAAGCGCTAGGCATGATTTTCAATATCGTGGTATATGCGATAGGTGCCTTGCTTCTCTGGGTTATGGGAAGTGTTTCTGGAAGAATTGCAAAACATGGAATAAACATTTATACATCAACACCCGACACCGAATAAGCGGAAAAATAAAAATATAGAGATTTTCCCGAAACTAGCTTTCTCTCTGCAGGGTGGAATAAAAATTTATACGATCTCCTGAACTCTTGGCGTTTCAGGGAATTTTTCGTGAAATTCATTTACGAATTTATTTATCCTTTCCCAGCCCTTGATAGTGAATTCAAACTTCATCTGGACAATATGGAAAAATGAAAAAAAGATATGAGGAAGTTATTTTGAAGATTTGGTATGATTCATTCTTCTTCGGATTTTCCGTAAAAAACATTCTCATCAGCTTTTTCAGGATGTTCTTCAAACATTCTATCTTCGAGTTTACTTTTCATCTTCCTCAAATTTTTAGACACTTCATGATACTCGTCGTTATAAACCGAATCCTTAACTGTTTCTAAATCATCAGATAATTCGTAAAGCTCCCTCCGCACATTCTTAACTTTTTCAGCAATCTCCTTCCATTTTTCAAAATCAGTCGACCCCAAACAACACACCTCAAATAATCCTCATAATTACCAAACACAAAAACCTTGAGATAAGACCAAACACCAACACCTCTCAAAACACTAGAAAAAACTAGACCAACAAAAAAACCCAAAAATTTTCCGAACAATTCTACAACTCAAAACCAGAAAAATGGGCCCGGAGGGATTTGAACCCTCGGCTTTCACCTCGTAAGGGTGACGTCATAGCCAACTAGACCACGGGCCCTCGGGTTTTTTTGGTGTTACTTTGATTTTAAAATTAGCGGGGTTGTTGTTTTTTTAGTTTTGTTTTGTTAGTTTGTTTGGTGATTGTTTGGGTTTTGTGCGTGAGGATTCTGGTTTTTTGAGTGATGGTTTGAGGTGTGGTGGTTGGTTGTATTTGCCTGAGGGGGTGGAGAGTCCTCCTGTGGTGGTTATGGGTCATGGTTTTGGTGCTGAGAAGAGTTTTCGTTTGCCTGCTTTTGCTGAGAGGTTTGTTGAGGAGGGGGTTGGTGTTTTTTTGTTTGATTATAGGAATTTTGGTGGGAGTGAAGGTGAGCCGAGGAATTTGATTGATCCGTTTAGACATGTTCAGGATTGGAATGCCGCTATTAGACATGTTCGATCTCTGAATGTTGTCGATGGTGAAAGGTTAGGATTATGGGGCACCTCCTTTAGTGGAGGACATGTGCTTGTTTCGGCTGCTGAAACTTCTGGGGTTAGAGCTGTTGTTTCTCAAGTTCCTTTCGTCGGTTTTACGGATGGTGTTAAGACTTTGAAGCATTATGTGGAACAGTTGGGATTGTTTAACAGTTTTAATTATTTTGCCGGCGGATTATTTTCTGCACTTTTGGATCATTTCAAAACAAGCCTTTGGGGGAAGCCATATTATGTTCCGATAGTTGGGGAGCCTGATTCTTTTGCTCTGCTGAATACTCCGGAGTGCAAATCTGGTTACTTGTCTATAGTTCCAGAAGATTCGGATTGGGAGAATAAAGCTCCCGCCAGGATATTTTTCAAACTTCCGTTTTATCGACCGATTAATTATGTTCCTGAGGTTGATTGCCCTGTTCTGGTTATGAAAGCGGAGGAGGATTCTCTGATACCTTCACACTCTGTAGAAAAAGCGATAGGGCTAATGAAGGATTGTGAAGTAAAACGGTTGGATTCCGGACATTTCGATGTTTACACTGGAGATTTGTTCGAAGAAGCTGTTGATAGAGAAATCGAATTTTTGAAAAAACATTTGAAATAATAAAATATTTTTTAATTTTCTTTTTCAAGAATATCGGAAGAGTTGATATCTTCTAAATTTTTTATAAGTTTTTCACAATCTTTGGGAGGTCTTGCATTAATCCGGATGAAATTATCATCCAGATATTTAAAATCATTACAATTTCTCACGGCGATACCTCGTTTCAAGAGTTTATCTACAAGTTCTGAAGCAAAAATTTTGGATTTCTCCAAATTTAATAAAATAAAATTAGCGCTTGAAGGATATGCTTTCAAACCACTGAATTTTTCTAAACGCTCATAAAGGATCTCTTTTCCCTCTTCAGCTGAATTCAAAGATTTAGAAATGAAATTATCCAACTCGGTAACTTTTTTAGCCGCAAGTTGTGCCAAAATGTTAACGTTCCACCTAACTTTCAACCTTCTCAAAATTCTTGCTGTTGAAGCTGGAGCGATTAAATAACCTATCCTGAGTCCCGGTAATGAATAAAATTTCGTGAAAGAACGGAGAGAAATCAGATTATTAAAATCATAATCCACAATATCGTATTTCCTTCCACTATCAGTATATTCAAAAAACACTTCATCCAAAACTGTTATCGCTCCATAATCTTCACAAATATTCACTATATTTTTAAGAACCTTAAGAGGAACTCTTCTCCCGGTCGGGTTATTTGGAGAACATAAGAAAACGATTTTAGTATCCTTAGAAATTTTATCTCTAAACTTTTCGAAAGAGAATTCGAAATTATCATCACTTTCCAACTTTACATTTTCCACATCAGCTCCCTCCATCAAAGCTGCCCGCGAATATTCGGTAAAAGTAGGCTCCGAAATAAGAACCTCATCACTTTCTTTTAGAAAAACCCTTGCCAGAAAATAAATCAAATCATTCGAACCGTTTCCCAACACGATTTCCTCTTCAGAAACCCCAGAATAGTTTGCTAACTTACGCCTCAAATCAAGAGGTTCATGAGGAGGATACTTCGAAATTTCTCCTAACTTTCCTCTTAAAAATTCTAAAACAGAATCAGGAGGGCCTAAAGGATTAATATTTGTGCTGAAATCAAGTATTTCATTTTTCGAGTACCCGTATTTTGAAGCTTTATTTTTGACGATATCCCCATGGAAAAGTTGTTCAATGTTTCGATTTTCTGATTTAATGAATTTCTCAATCATTTTAATCCTGAATATTTATTGAAATTTTTTCATAGGATTGTTTGTCGAAAGGAATTCAAGAGCTTCCTTTGCATTGTTGACTATCGTGACGGATTTTTCTTTTAATGAGGAGTATAGTTCTTCAGCCTTTCCATCTGTAAAATCACGGTCGGAAATAGGATTTTTTTCAACGAGAATTACAGGTTTCTTTTCCGCTGCTTCTTTAGCCAGTTCCAAGTTTTTCAGATTTCCCTTCCCAATGGGCATATCAGTCAGAATAATCAGATCACACTCTTCTATCAACTTTCGATTCCTATCAGCAGTTTTTTTACTGATAGGTAAAAACGGCGAACCCTCCACCAGACTTATTCCCAACCTCCGAGCTTCGTTGTAATCATCATCTAAAGGAGACAAAACTCCAGCTGTGACTTGATGACCTCTCCGAAGCAGAGGATGCATCAACATTTTTCCTGAACCACCGCCGCAAATTAAATGTATCTTATAACTTGATTCTCCTTTTTCACCAAAAGTTTCAACGAGTGGGGTAATGGAAATCGAGTCGGTTTCTGGCTGTCGTCTCACAGCTACATCTGCTCCGTAAACCTCTTTTATATTATTCTCACTCAAAACATCCTCGGGAGGACCATGAGCATGTATTTTATTATCATGTAGGAGTATTAGAGAGTCACAATATCTTGCTGCTGTGTTTAAATCGTGAAACGTGGAAATGATAGTCACCTCTCCTTTTTCGGAAAGTTCTTTGATTAAATTCAAAATTTCTAGTTGATTGTTGATATCAAGATGATTGATTGGCTCATCCAGTAAGAGCACTGAGGGTTCTTGAGCTAGGGCTTTTGCTATTACTACTCTTTGTTTTTCTCCACCGGACAATTCTGTAAAAGGTCGGTCTGCTAATTGCCATGTGTCGGTCTTTTTCATAGAATCCTTAACAATTTTCATATCTTCTTCATTTTCCATTTCCAATGGTCCGAGATGGGGCGTTCTTCCCATTGTCACTACTTTTAGTACGGAAAAAGAATAGTTAGTGGAAAATTCCTGGGGAACAACACTCATTTCTTTTGCTATTTCTTTTTTATCCATATTTACGATATCTTTCTGATTGAGAAAAATACTTCCTTCTTTGGGCTCAATAACTCTATCAATAGTTCGTAAGAGAGTAGATTTCCCAGAAGCATTAGGACCTATGATTCCAATAAACTCATCATTTTTCACCGATAGTGATATATTCTTAAGAACATCTTTATCACCGTATCCACAGGAGAGATTTTCAGTTTTTATCGCAATTTCGCTCATTTTTATCATCTAATAAGAATATTTCTTTCTTCTTAAAAGGTAAATAAAGAAAGGAGCACCGGCTAAAGCTGTAACTATCCCTACAGGGAGTTGTCCAGTTGCAGGAATAGTCCTAGCCAACGTATCAGCCCATACTAAAAAAATCCCGCCACCCAAAGCAGAAGCCGGAAATAAAATCCTATGATCCGGACCTACCAAAATCCTCATTATGTGTGGGACGATTAATCCTACAAACCCGATTATTCCACTAATAGCAACGGCGGATGCTGTAATCATAGCTGCTAACACCAATAAGATTTTCTTCAAGCGTTCGACTTTGATACCTAAGTGTTGAGCAGGTTCCTCACCTAAAAGCATGGCATCGAGACCTCGAGAAAATGTATAGATAATTATACTTCCCAAAAGTACAGGTGGGAGTACCATTTGTACATGAGTCCAATTACGATTCCATAAACCCCCCATCAACCAAAAAACCATTTGATGTAATTCTTCTCCTGCCGAATACATGAAGATAGATACAACAGCTTGCAGGAAGAGACTAACCGCAATTCCAGAAAGTAAAAGTATTCCTACTGGGACCTCACCATCCACTTTTGCAATATTATAAACCAAAAATATCGTGCCTATAGCTGAAATGAAACTCAATAAGGGAATAGTATAGAGACCGAAAATAGACAAATCATAAAAAATAACCAATACAGCTCCAAGTGCTGCGCCTGAGGAGACCCCAACAGTATATGGTTCTGCCATAGGATTTCTAAAGATACCTTGAACGGTTGTTCCTGCCACTCCAAGAGCTATACCCACCAGCACCCCCGCTATTATCCTAGGGAGACGAATTTTCAAAACTATATTTACTGCCGTAGTAGGAAAAGATTCAGAAATGAAACTACCAACTACCGGAACTTTGTTCAAAATTATTTTTACAACCGTACTAGCAGAAATATTCGCAGATCCCATAGCTGAAGATAGAAAAACAGTAAAAACTAACCCAATAATAAGTGAAACAACTATCCATCTCCAATGAACCAGCCTTTGCTTAACAACATCCATCACATCTTCATTCATACTAATCTCACTCCAATTTTAGAAGGACCTTTAAAATGATTAAACATCCTGAAAGTTCCCAATAGAGAATAATTGAAACAATCTAATTTCAAGATACTAAACATATCTAAGAAGAAATCTCCAAATCAGGATGTACTATACTGGTCATTTTCTCTAAAGCTTCAATCAACCTAGGGCCAGCTCGATGGAAGACATCTATTTTTCCAGGAGACAATTTATAAACACTATTTTCTTCCACAGCATCTATACCTTCAAAACGATCTTTCACACTATCCACAGTCGATAACGGAAGTTCACTCCCATGAACCGCAATGACAAATACATCCGGATTCATATCAATAATTTCTTCTTCAGTCATAGAAGAATATTCCATCTTTATATTCTCAGCAATATTAACCCCACCAGCCAAATTTATTATTTCGTGAATAAACGTCCCTGGCCCAACTGTATAAATTGGATTCGCTCCTACCATGTAGAAAACCTTGGGTTTTTCTCCCTTCGAAATATTTTCTATTTTGTTCAAGATTTCGTTTTTGTTTGACTTCATATTTTGAGTGATTTCTTGAGCTTTTTCTGGTGTTCCTGTTATTCTTCCTACCAATCTTATGTCACTCATCACATCTGAGATATTTTCTCCCTCTATACCAACTACAGAAATTCCCATCTTTTCTAACTGTTTTATTGTATCCTTGGATACCCCTGCTGCAGTTACGACTAGGTCAGGATTTAAGCCAACAATTTTTTCAGTATTTACAGAAGTATATCCACCGACTATTTCCAATTCTCCGTTTTCTACTAATCCTGAAACCTTAGGAGGATAATCGCAATATTCTGTTACGCCAATAATCTTATTGTCTAACCCCAATGCAAACAGAGTCTCAGTGACAGAAGGAGCTAGTGAAATAATATTGTCGGGTTTTTCAGATATTACTACTCCTCTATCCAGGTCGTCTTTTATCATCATTGGGAAAATTTTTCGAGCTTCTTCATTGATGACGGTTTCAGGAACTACTGAAATTATTTCTCTTAGCTCGTTGTCTGGGGCTTCTTTCATATACTCCATCACTTTATCTTCGTTTAGAGAATTTGGAGCGAGAGTATAACCTATACCGGCGAAGGCTATTGCTACGATAACTGTTATTCCTATGACTGCTGAGGCACTAACTTGTGCTTTTTCTCTCATTTTCCCACTCAAGCTTACACCTGGATGAAGTATCCAACTATTGGATGGTGTATCCAGCCTTTTTAAGCCTTTGGATGAAAAATAAGTTAGATAAGAAGGCAAACAAAATGATTCCAATCAATGAAACCACCCTACTCCTAAACCTAATAATCTTACCAATATCAATAGGACTCGATTTCCTGATAGGCGAGTACCCCGACAAAATACACCCAACCAACTGGATCGGAAAAACCGCTAACTTCCTAAAAACAAAACTCAATACTGGCTCAAAAAAACAAAGAAAAGTAAAAGGACTCATCCTAGTAATATTTACACTCCTAATATTCGTCACACCAGTCTATTTACTCTCCAAAATATTACTCAAACTGCATTGGATCCTTTGGCTAATAGCAATGGTTTTCATCCTAAAATCAACCATCGCAATAAAATCCATGAAAAAACACGTAACACCAATAATCAAAAAACTGGAAAACGGCAAACAAGAAAAAGCGAAAAAAGAAACTTCAAAAATCGTCTCAAGAGACACTTCAAAACTGACAAGAGAAGAAACAATCTCAGCAACAATCGAATCAACTAGCGAAAGCATAACAGACGGAATAATCTCACCCCTCTTCTACTTCGCAATCTTAGGAGTTCCAGGAGCAATAGCATACCGAGTAATAAACACACTAGACTCCATAATCGGATACAAACAACCAGAAATCAAAGACTTAGGACTCACAGCGGCAAAAACCGATACAATCCTAAATTACATACCCGCCAGACTAACCACAATATACATAGCAACAAGCGCATGGACACTAGAAGATAACTGCAAAAAAACAATCCAAACAGCAACACAAGAAAAAAACAAACATCCAAGCCCAAATTCCACATGGCCAATGGCAGCAGCAGCCGGAGCATTAAACATCAAACTCACTAAACCCAACCATTATATTCTAAACAAAAAAGGAAATCCACCCAAAATCAATCATATAGAAAAAAGTATCGAACTCATGAATTTAACAACAATTTTATTCGGATCAACAATCATGACAATTTTCGTAATAATCTCCATAATGGTGTAAACATGGGAAAAATAAGAGAAAATATAATTTGTACAAACGGGAAAAAAAGAGCAGAAAAACTAATAGAAGAAACAACCGACAAGAAACCTCTCTTTTTATGTGTAGGAGGAACAACCGAAACAGCAAAAATACCCGGACTCTCGATGGCTGGAAAAAACCCAGAAATCACAGATTATACCCCGACAGCCGATCTTGAAATAATTACACAAGGAAAGCCGATAACGATTGAAGACGTACCGGCAACACCACAAGGTATACCCACGCCAGCATTACTAACTAAATCAGCATTGGACTTAGCAAAAACTCCCAAATTACCAGTAAATGCAGGAATGAAAGTTAAACCTAGCACCCCCATTATCGAAGTTAACGAAGATTCTGGAAATAGTATATTGGAAAAAATAGCTGTGAAACATCCAGAACAAATTTATAAAAATGCGGAAAAAACCGGCAAAGCCCTTGCAAAACTAGCAGATTATTTAATAATAGGGGAAACGACCCCGGGAGGAACCACAACTGCACTGGGTGTTCTAAAAGCCATGGGGGTAAACGCTGAAAATAAAATAAGCAGTAGCATGCCCGATAATCCTCATGAAGATAAGATAAAAACCGTGAAAAGTGGATTGAAAAATTCCAATCTAGATACGGGTGATCTTCAAAGAAAGCCAATGGAAGCAATAAAAACTATGGGTGATCCAATGCTCCCAGCCGTAGCGGGATTGGCAAGTGGTTCAGCAAAATTCGGGCCCACCATTCTCGCCGGAGGAACTCAAATGACTGCGGTCTTGAAAATCTTAGCTGAAAAAGATAGAGATATCACCGAAAATATTAGCATTTGGACCACTAGATGGATTCTTGAAGATAAGAGTTCTAATATTGTTGAACTGATTAAAGCGATTAGAGATATTCCTCTTCTAGCTGTAGATATAGACTTGTCAAAATCAAACTATTATGGATTGAAGGCATATGAAGAAGGATTTGCAAAAGAAGGAGTTGGTGCTGGAGGAACACTTATCGAAACGATTCTAAAAACTAAGGTAAACGAATCAGCTATGATAGAGAAAATAGAACAAAATTATGAGAAGCTGGTAAAATGAATTCTGAAAAAAATCTCGAAAAAACTCTGGAAATAAAAACCGACTCCAATTATGTTCTAGCCGAATCAGAAAAACCTCTTAAAATTTTGAGTTCAGCCGTTCTGAACAGCGGATTTGAAAATTCTAAAAACATAATAAATTACCGAGTAGAAAAAAACTTCACACATTCAAACCCTGAAAACTACCTTTTGAAAAAATTAGAAAATCTAGGTATGCCTGATTCTACTGTAGGAATGTTAACAGCAGCAGAAGTAAAAGATGCCGAAGTATCACACCTTCAAAATAACAACTTCGAAGTAAAAATAATTACAACCACAGGAATCAGTAACCCAATAGTCTCGGGAAAGTCGAAACTCGAAAAAAATAGATCCAGTACTATCAACATCATAGTAATAGTTGAAGGAGATATGAAAGACAGAGCAATGATTGACGCTGTTAGAACGATAACGGAAGCAAAAACAGTTGCACTAAGAGAGTTAGATATACGAAGTGAAGAAGGAGCTACACTCGCCAGTGGAACAGCAACAGACGCCGTCGCAATAGCTTGTACTGGAGAAGGAAAAAAGGCAGAATACGGAGGACCGATTTCAGATTTAGGAGAACTTGTTGGTAAAGGTGTTAGAGAATCCGTTAAAAACTCTCTTCAAAAGTGTGGGTTCAACCCACAAAGATCCCTCCTAAAAAGATTGGAAGAGAGAGGAATCAGCTTAAAACAACTAGTCGATACCGCCGAAAAAGCTTTCGTAAAACATCCAAATTCAGAACGAGAAAAAGAGATAGCACCCCTATTAGAAGAAGAACTCAAAGCTGCTTTAGAAGATATAAACATCGCTTCTCTCATAGTAGGCGGTCTCAGGATTGAGGAAGACGGAAAGGCAGGCCTTATACCTAATTTATCCGCTGAAGAGTATGAGTCAGACCCGGTTCATTTGCTCGCGGACGAAATTATCGGGATGAGAATAGCGAACTACTTGAACGGTAGCAAAGGTGTATTCGAATTCGAAAGAATAGATAGAAAAAAACCAGGAATATTAGGCGACTTAGGACCCTTTCTCGACGATGTGATTGGTGGGTTGATTGGAGGGGTTTGTTCTAAGACTTACGAGAAGCACCAATGATTGTCGGAAGGAGATATAGTTTGAAATTTTTAAAAGGAATAAGAGAAATCGTAAGTTTTCTAACAATTTTCCCAACAGGAGAAAACAGGCTGGAGGAAGCACCTTATTACATGTTCGTATTCCCCCTAGTCGGAATCCTGATTGGTGCATTAGCTGGAATATTAGGATTAGCATTTTTCCGGTTTTTCCCGAACCTGATTTCTGGAGCATTCACTCTAAGTATAATCTTCATTATTACAGGCCTACATCATATTGACGGGTTGACTGATTTCGGTGATGGTTTGATGATTTTCGGATCTTCTGAAGAAAAAATAGAAGCTATGCGCGATGAATCTATCGGAGTCGGAGGATTGATTATTGGCTTATTGACCGTTTTGATAACAATTTTTGGAATCTCAAACTTAGGAGAAAAAATTCTGATAAGTTTAATTATATGCGAGGTATCAGCAAAATTATCCATGGTATTTGGAGCAAAAATTAGCAAATCAGCTAAGAAAGGTTCTAATACATTATTCATAGAAAAAATGAAAGGACGGTACGGAACAGCTCAATTGATTCTCGCAGTTATTATCTCCATAATTCTCGCAATTTGGTTATTTGGAATAAATGGAATATTACCCATATTAGGAGGGGTTCTCACTTCCATAGTTCTGGTGTTAATATCCAGAAAAAAATTCAATGGAATAACCGGAGATGTATTCGGAGCAATGAATGAAATATCCAGAATGACAGGACTAATCATACTACTAACAATTTAGGGGTGAAAAATGAAACTTATCGGATTAATAATGGCCGGAGGAAAAGGAAAAAGAATGAAAACCGAAGAAGAAAAACCAATCATTCCTCTAAACAAAAAACCTCTCCTTATCCACGTCGCTGACACACTTAAAAAATTGAAAAAAATCAGCAAAATAAAAGTCGCTACAACACCACAAACACCAAAAACGACTAGATTAGCCAAAGAAAATTCTTTCGATATCATCCCAACATCCGGAAACGGTTATCATTCTGATCTCAAAGAAGCTATCAAAAAAATTAAAGACCAGACCATTCTTGTAATTTCAGCAGACCTCCCCCTAATCAAAAAAGAAACCCTGAAGAAAATAGTAAAAAAATTCGAAGAAAGTAACAAACCCGCACTATCCGTTTTCGTAGACTATGAAACTCTAAACCTGGATATAAAACCTGAAGATAAAACTAAAATCGATAACAGAAAAGTAACGCCCGCCGGAATAAATATCATAGAAGGAGAAAAAATAGAAGAACCACAAATAGAACAAGAAAATATTATAATATCCACCCCTGGTTTGGCCCATAATATTAACAAAAAAAGAGATTTGCAAAAAGCAAAATCTCTAATAAAAGAGAGGAACTAAATTTGCCTAACTTTTGTTCTTGGAGTGGAGGGAAAGAAAGCACCCTAGCTCTAGATAGAGTTCAGAAACAAAACCAGAAAGTAAAATACCTAATTACAATGTTTCCAAGAAAAAACTCTAATCTAGGACATGGATTACCTCAAGAGTTTTACAAGCTCCAAGCTGAGAGCCTTGGTATGGAACTTCTGGGAAAAGAAACAACGTGGGAGGATTACGAAAAAAACTTTTCTAATCTCATTAGGAAAATAGAACCCGAAAAAGGCATCTTTGGGGATGTATACGTCGAGGATCATTTTGACTGGGTAGAAAGGAAAGGGAAAGAACTCGGCTTTGAACCATTAGAACCATTAGCCGGGGAAAAACCTGAAGAACTGTTCATAGAATTTCTAGAAAAAGAATATGAAGCAATTATCGTCAAAATCGACCCAACCAAAATTTCTGAAGAATGGTTAGGGAAATCCTTAAGCAAAAACTTCCTAGAGCATGTTAGAGACAAAGAAGTCTGCCCAATCGGAGAAAACGGAGAATACCATACTGCAACAATAGATGGACCTATTTTTCAAAAACGGATTGAAATCGAAGTTAAAAGAAAACGAGAATATGGAGAAAAAAAGATAATCGAGTTGGAGGATTTTAGACTATCTCAATGAATTCAAATTCTATTTTTAATCAAAAATCCAGAGCTCTAAAAGAAAAACTTCGAGAAGTAGTTAAGAATTACGATTTTGATGGTTCTCTACTATCAGGAGGATTAGATACAAGTATAATAAACTATATCGCAGCGGTAAAAAATCCTAATTTAAATTGCATAACAGTAGGATTTGAAAACTCTAAAATGAAAGATATCCGATTTGCTAGAATTTTAGCAGAAAAACTAGAAATTAAAAATCACCACATATACACTTTCGATTTCGAGAAAGCTAAGAAAACCGCCGAAAAAACCGTCAAAATCATGAAAAGTTTTGACCCAATCGAAATAAGAAACGATATCTCTCTACTCATCGCATTAAAAAAAGCGAAAGAAAAAGGAGCTAAGACAATTCTAACAGGGGATGGAAGTGACGAATTACTAGCGGGATACTCATATATCTATAAAAAATCACCAGAAAAAATCGGAAAAGAAATTAAAAAAATTCGGAATATTATGACCTTTTCCTCTCAAAAAATCGCAAAAGATCTCGGAATTAAAGTAAAAATCCCTTTTCTTAATGAGAAAATAAAAAAATTCACTAAAAATCTAAAACCAGAATATTTGGTCGGAGAAAAGAATGGTAAAAAATATGGTAAGTGGATTTTGAGAAAAGCCTACGAAAATAATATCCCAAGTGAAATAATTTGGAGGGAAAAAACCCCCATCGAAATGGGAAGCGGAACTACCAAATTGAAAAAAATGTTCAAATCACAAATATCTGAAAAAAGATTCGAATCAGAGCGAGAGAAAATAAAAAAGGAAGATGAAGTAACCCTGCGAAGCGAAGAACAGCTATATTATTACAAAATTTTCAAAAGACACTTTGGAATTCCTAAACCGGAAAACCCGGAAGATGAAAAATGCCCTTATTGTGGAGTAAATGTTTCTAGCGATGCAACATTTTGCCGAATTTGTGGAAATGGGTTAGAAGGCGATTCTCTTTAGCGGTAAATGATTTCCTCCTTTAGGGGTAGGGACGAAAAATTTTCTAAAAATGCTATAACGGTTAATATTATTTTTATTCAGCATTCTAAAGAAAAAGGGACTTTTTTGAACGGTTATAAACGGTTTTAGGGTAGTAAAAACCAAAATTCGGTATTTACAACGAAATTAAATTTTGCTAAAAACGGTAGGTTGAGAGCCTTTATATAGCAACCTCCACACTGATTTTCAATAACGAGAATTAGAAAACTCCCCAAAAACCCCAATTAAGAACGGTTTAGGGAAGGTGGTGGAAAAATGTCCTTTATTAACGAAACTGAATGGGAAATATGTACCCAACTACTTGAAAATGAAAAATTAGATGTATTAGAGCTGAAAGAAATCACAGACCGTGGACAGGCAACAATATATCGACATACAAAACAACTGAGAGAAATGGACCTAGTGGATGTTACAAAAGATTTCCCCCCAGAAGCTACATCAACATATAGTAGAAGGAGAACATTTCTGTCCCTAACAGAAGAAGGTAAAGAAGTCGCAGAAAAACTATACGAAATCAACGAAATAATAAACCATAACGGAAAAGAATAATTCGAACCTATTCTAACAAAGATTCCGCAGCAGACAGAGCTCCACGCTCAGCTCTTACATCATCACCAGCAGTGCCTATAATAATCACATCACCATCACTAGGATCGAAAAAATCCAATAAACTCGATTTTATATCCCTTTCAATCTCTTCACTAGAATCCGGCAGTCTAAGATTTCCCCCACTAAAAACCAAAACTGTCGCTCCCTCCGCCCCAACTTTAATGGCTTCATCCCTTTGAGAAATACCTAAATCAACCTTATCCGCAACAGACTCCACCATCGTCGCAACATCTTTCTCCCCAACCGTCAAATCACCAGCGTCAAAATGCAAAAACTGTCCACCACCCTCTAACTCTTCCCGTCCCTGATTAGTCAAAACATGACCTCGAGCAGTAGAATCAACAAGACCCTCATCTTTCAACCTATCCAAAATAGTCCTCATACTACCCTCACCAATCTCCAAACTTTCAGCGAGCCTCTTACGACCAACAGGCTCATTCTCTTCAATCAAAGCCAAAGTCCTTCTAACCTGAACCTCATCAAAAAGAGGCTTAGGTCCAGAATCTTTCGAATTCATACAAATATATTCTTGAAACCCGTAGTAATAAAAATTAAAACCAACTTCAGAAACCTAAAAAATTCTCAATAACCACCAAGAGAAAAACTGGTCAATTATTTTTAGTAATAGAATTCCACTACCCAATCAGAATAGGACTGCGAATTTTTAAAACCTCCATTATCTATTTGAAGCCAAAAACGAACTAGCGTAATTATCCAAAAATTCCTCATCCCCAAACAAATCAAAAAACTCAAGCTCAAAAGTTAAAAATTTAGAAAAGTCTAGGAGAGCCAGAGCCCAATAATGGGCCTGGTCAAGTATCAAGTCGGGCTACCCTGTTGGATAAATTTATGATAATTATCGGCTATAAATATTGTGTGCTTAAACGCTTTTTTATCAGTTTTTTAGTCATCATAGGCCAATATTTTAGTGTCCCAGTGCCAGAGTCCGGTTAATGGGCCTGGTTGAGGGTCAAGTCGGGCTGACCTGCCCTTCCTGGGTTCAAATTCCAGCCGGGGCGTTTTTAGCCCTTTATTAATTTGAAAATACGAATAAATTTTTCTTCTGTTTGTGATTATCGTCTATCTTAAGCTTTTTGATCCATTCATGGAAGATATAACCCGTACTGCCTAATACTAGCTTTTCTGATTGAATATAGTTTAATACTGTTTATCTTGTTTTTCGTGAACAGAGTGAGATTTGTAAGTTTTTGACTGACCTATCCCAATAACAGGACCAACATAATAGTTCGAATATTAATCTGTGGGAGGATTAAAAGAGATTAATTGTTGTTGAGAAATAAGTCGATACCTTCCCTCGTATTTTCAAGAATATGCTCAGCTAACTCCTCTCTCTTCGCACCACCTAAACCACAGTCAGGACCTACATATTCTATCAAGTCGTCATATTTTTCATGAACTTTTTCAATTCTTTCCAAAATTTTTGAAGGTTTTTCTACCTCGTTAAGAAAAGTATTCCATGCTTCTTCATCCGTCCAAATATTAACATTATTCTTATCGTTATACTCAGCAGACATCGAAAGTATGTCTGTCCTCGAAATTCCCGTTCTCAAAGCTTTACCATAACTATCAATCAATTCAGGGTCAACATCTTCCAAATATTCAGGAGAGGAAGCAGTTCCAATATCGATTATGTCAATACCTTCCGATTCACAAGCCATTTCATAATGGAGAGACGAATGCAAATGAATCTGAACATCCTCAGAAACATCCCCCACAATATTCCAAGCCTTTACCAAATTCTCAGGATCAAAATCAATCTCAGGATTAGTACCCAAACTAGGCTCGTCAACACTCACAACCTCAACATTCACGCCATCAAGAGAACGGGCACGCTCAACAAACCGATCCAAACTACGGGCAATATTAAGCATAACGTCATCATAAACCCTACCTTCAAATTCCGCAACAGAGAGCTCCAACGGGCCCGTAATACAAATTTTTAAAGGAGGTAAATCCATGTCTATCTTCTCCAAAGCTATGAATTCAGGAAGTCCTGTAGACCCTTTCCGAACCAAATAGGGTTCTTCAAGAGCTTCATTATCATTCAAAATTTTCAAAAATTGGTCATTCATATCACGGAGTTGAGGATAACAAGGAACTTCTACCCCAGCGTCTATTTTTAACTTCATAGATTTTCGATAAAGATCAAGAGCCCAATCTTCCATGTTCATAAAAGCTTGAACAAACTCATCACTATCAACATCGTCCGGCAAGGGAAGACTTCCAACATCATCATACCTAAACAAGATAAAAACCCCTATTTATCGGAGAATCTAACCGAAAAACGAAACATAATAATCCTGTGAAGCTTCAATTCATTTTTCGGTCAGTATTAGTTTTTCCGAGGAAACATCTATTTCTTGGATTTCGACATTTCCTAAGTCTTGTTCTTCTCCTAGAATGTTTCTACCCAATAAGGTATCCTCTTTTCTTTTGAA
>CAZSNS010000030.1:0-22564 GCA_964608515.1 Hadarchaeota archaeon (SeqCode) | reverse complement strand
CTTCCATAGTTGTCGTTAGCAATGCTGATAGACCAACCACGTGCGGTTCAAATTCCTTTACATTTTCTATAATCTTTTCAGTAGGAGTATCCGTTCCTAAATCTTTAATTCTATAACCGGAACCTTGGAAGACCATTATAGCTAAGTTCTTTCCAATATCATGTTGATCTCCTTCTACGGTAGCGAACAAAGCTCTTTTTTCTTCTTCCTTATCCTCAGCTCCGAGCAAAGGTTCTAAAATACCTAAAGCCTCGTCAACAGCATCGGCAGCTACTAACATATCGGGAACAAAAAATTCACCCCTGTCAAATTTATCACCTACACTCTCCATCGCAGGGATTATCCCTTCATCAATAATTTCTTTGGCTCCTTTTCCTTCATCTAGCATTTCGTCCACAATATCGGAGACTTTTTCTCCTTCTCCATTTAATACTGCATCTTTCAAATCTTCAACACTCATAAAATACCTCCAAATTACTCTTTTAAGCCGTTACCCCCGTCTTATCAGAAACATCTCTCTTTTCCTGAATTATTATGTCAGTTAACTCATCAGGGGAGGTCTCTTCTTTATCCTTCTCCGCAATTATTTCTCCCCTCGACATAATAACAAAACGATCAGCCGTAGGATAGATGTGAGAGAAAGTGTGAGAAATATGTATTACAGCTATATTTTCTTCTTTCATCTCTTCAATAAACTCCAATACTCTTTTCACTCCTTTTGGTGATAGAGCTCTTGTGGGCTCATCAAGAATAACTAGCTTAGCACGGAATTTAATAGCTCGAGCAACAGCCACACCTTGTCTCTCCCCACCAGAACAAAACCTAACCTCCTGTTCTGCCGGAACTTGTAAGCCAAGATTTTCCATCGCCTCCCTGCACTCTTCCAACATCTTATCTTCATCAACAATATTCAGAGGTCCAAACCCAGTTTCTTCTCTACCTAAATAGATATTTTTAGCAACACTCAATTGATCTACAAGCGCTTGTTCTTGATATACCGTTTCTATACCTAGTTCCCTGGCCTTTTGAATACTTGTAATTTCGGTTTCTTCCCCTTCCCAATAAATTTCCCCTTTATCCTTCTTAAGAACACCAGCAATAATTTTGGCAAAAGTAGATTTTCCAGCACCATTATCCCCTACTAATCCTACTACTTCACCGGGATAAATCTCAAAATCCATCCCTTGAAGAGCATGAACTTTTCCATACCATTTATGAACATTCTTTGCTTTCAATACCGGAGAATCCTTCCCAGGCATATCTTTCCCCTCATTAGATTATTTTTTATCTATATTCATATAACTTATCATAGCGCTCTCTAACAGGTAATAACAAGAATTTTACTTTTCTATATCCTCTTGCTCTATCATATCAAGTAGTTCACTAGCTTCAATTCCAGTCTCTAATACAAGTTCCCGGAGTTTCAACTGATTATTACACAGGATTATCAGCTCTTCTTCCATTTCGTGACCTACCGGACAAAACCCTTCCGTTACCTTACTTTCCAAAAGTTCTTTTGTTTTATTTATATCCGCGTTCCATTCATCCATTACTTCATTGACTATCTGTTTCAATTCTTTCTTATTTTCTTCCGAAATACTAGAAGTAGAATTTTCTTCTGAGTTCAATTAGAAACCCCCATTCTAAACTTCTATTTTAAGTTCAAAAATCTTCGTGTAATCTGCTTTTTTTTTTCAAAAACATAAATTTAATTAGATACTCAGAAAAACAGAAATATAAGGGATAGTATTAATTCAGGAATTGAAAATTTTAAAGAAAAATTAGACTTGACTCAAATAAAACTTCTAATCATTGATAATTTCGTCTGGATTCTATGTGCAGCCATATATGCACTTTTCCTAATTCTCGCCCCCATAGGTTTCACAAAATGGACAAACATTGAATCTATCCTCTATGTCGGCTCAATGTTAGGATTCCTCGCGTTGGGAGAAGCAATCGTGCTAATAACTGGAAATCTAGATCTTTCCTTAGCCCAAAATGCTGGCCTTTCAGTTATGGTCGGAGGATCCTTATTACTATATAACGATTGGATGTCCGGATGGCTAGGGATTGTAATAGTATTAACCGTAGCAACCGTTTTAGGAATGATAAACGGGTTGATGGTAGGTGGATTTGGCTTAAACGCTTTCCTAGCCACTCTTGTTACCTATATAACTTTTGATTGGGCGACTTTCCTAATTCGAAGGGCATCTATCGTCGCCCTCCCTGATTCATTCTTCATTACTAATTCTAGTATAGGGGGGGTGCATTTAGCAATTCCCATTTTCATAATCGCTGCAATTGTACTTCATTTAGTCCTGACCAGAACTAGATTCGGAATACATATCTACTCAGTTGGGGGCAACCCAGAAACAACTAAAATGATGGGAATAAATACTTCTAGTACTCAATTCTGGGCCTTTACAATAGCTGGAACACTTGCCGGTGTATCAGGTCTACTCTTTGTGGGTTACGCTTCTACCGTATCTACCACAATAGCCCAAGGAGAGATTTTCAACGCTTTTGCAGCGGCCATTATTGGAGGAATCAGTCTCAAAGGTGGAAGGGGTAAAATTCTTGGTGCCCTCGGTGGAGTCATCCTTTTAGGAATTCTAGATACAGGACTCACGATGCTTGCGGTAAGCCCAGAAATAAGAGGTATTTTAACAGGGATAGTATTATTTGCAGCAATTGTAATTAACCTTGTAATGGAGAGTCTTAGAGACAAAATATTAATGCCGAGTTAAATCACTTTGAAACATCTTTTTAAAAATCTCCAGTGTTTCGATTTTTGAGACTCTTAATTCTTTAATTGATGATTTTTATCTTATTTGAACCCTTAGCATTTTTTTAAGGTTTATAGTTCTATTGAGAGGTAAATAAAGATTTTTATTCATAAAGAACTAATATTGTAATACAAAGGGTTTAAAAGGAGGTGACTATTATTCTTTTAGAAAACAAAAAAGGAGTAAGCACAGCAGCTACAATAATAATAGCCGTCATAATAACCGGAGCTGTTGTCGGAGCCGGAGTTTATTACGGAACACAAGGTGGTCAAACAACAGATAATCAACCAAAAGAAGGAGAAACAACTTATACTATAGGACTAGCGGCACACTCGGTACGTAATGCTTGGGAAGATCTTTGGGTCAAATGTTTCCTTTGGTATTGTTCTGATATTAGTGAAATGAATGATAACATCGAAATTAAAACCACTTGGACAGAAGCAGGATATAATGCTACGCTTCAAATTACTCAGATTAAGAGATTGATTGACCAAGGAGTAGATGGAATCGTTACATCCCCTTGGGATGTACAATCATTAGGATCCGCGATGGATTATGCCAAACAAAACGATGTTCCTGTTATTTGCACTAACACAGTTGTAAACCACGATTATCCTCTAATGTTTGTAGGAATCGGCAACGAAAGAGCAACTAACCAACTAGGTGTAAGAATAAGAGAATATCTCAGAGATAACGTAGAACCTATAGGAAAAGTAGAAGGAACAGTACTATCCCTAGGTTCAGAACCTGGAGACGTCGCAGGAGAAGCAAGACTACAAGGAATTAGAAACGCACTAGCCGATTATGAAAACGTAACAATCGAAGAAGTCTACACCAACAACGACAGAGGACAATCAAAAACAAAAACTCTCAACAAACTTAGAGGGGGGCTAGAACCAGACGCCATATTTGGTCACAACACTCCAATTGTAATGGGTGGAGTGGACGGTCTAATAGAGCACTATGGAGACGAAGGAGCTAAAGACAAATATGTAACAAACATGGGTCCATCACCGACGACCTTGAAAGCCATTGATAATGGATATGTGGATGTTGCAGTCGGACAAGTACCTAAATTCTATAATCCGATAGCAGTTCACTATATGCTTGGATATCTAGAAAACGGAGAATCCGCCTTGCCTGATTACGGAGAAAAGATAACCACAGATGACTTAAAAATACAAACTGGAAAGAAGCATCTCGGAATTGAACCTTGGAAAGTTCAGTCATGGGCACCAGCGACGATAGAAAACGTTAGCGAATTCAGTCCGTCTATAACTAAAAACCATAGATGGTTCCAGTGCAGTGGTATTATCGTAACTGAAAATAACGTCGACAGCCCACTTGTTTGGGGTAACTATCCACTACCAGGATGGTAATCCTCAAACCATGAAAAGAAAGGCCTAAACATTCGGCCTTTCGTTCATTTTTTATTTTTTTCTTATTTTTTGGTTCGAAAGTTATTCTTTTAAGCTGAGGATAGTTTGATTAATAAAGAGGTTATTTAAGATTTAATATACTGAATAATCAAGACCCTAAGGAATTAGCTAGGTTAAATTTATGAAAAGAAAAGGTAAAAGTTCGTTTTCAATTCCCATAATAGCATTTGCAATAATTATTCTCATAAGTATAGGGGTTTTTTCCATTTTACCCAATGGAAGTCCAATAATCAAGGGTAGCTATACTAAATATTCAAATGAGAATTATGGTGTGTCTTTTTCCTACCCATCCAATTGGGAAAAGGAAGTGAAACAATCAAAATCTAAAAACACTTTAGTAATAACTGTAAAAGAAGAAAACCCTGAAAAAGGAATTGAGGCAACAGTACAAGTTATGATTGCACCAAAAATAATGGTCACACCTAGCGAAAATTACACTTTAGAAGCCCTTCAAACAACAATTATAAAGTCTATAAAAGATCGCGAAGGTTCCAAGATTCTGAACGGAGCCAAAAAAATAGAAGTGGAAGACCAAAACGGGTTCAAATACTCAACGGAGGAAACCCCCAGTGTCGGAAGAACCGGCCTCTCAATAAAAACTTGGAAAAGAGAAATGATTCTAGAAAAAGATAACTATCTATTCATAATCACAGGGACAACCTTTCAATCCACTGAAAACTACAAACCGAAGCTCAATAAAATACTTAACAGCTTTTCCTTTCAACCGTGACTCACGTCTATTAGTTAAATAAATTATACCTAACAAAATTATACTATAAATTTTACTTTTTTGAGAAATTAAAGGAAAATTAATAGAGATTAAAAAAATGGAAAATAAAGATAATCCAAAATTGAGATTTTTACCTGAGGAGAAGGAAGACAGATTTGAACCAAAAATCACGATTCTAGATGCCGCTGAAGAAATGGGTGTAAGTATAAATAGTCCTTGTGGTGGAAAAGGTAAGTGCGGTAAATGTAAGGTTATAGTAGAGGAAAAAAACGGAAATCTTTCAGAATTAAAGAAGGAAGAAAAAAATCTATTGTCTAGCGATGAGATAAACACAAATTACAGACTCGCCTGCAGAACTGAAATTAAAAGTGGAAATATTTTAGTGAAGGTTCCAGAAAAATCCCGAGAACGGAACCAAATAATATTGACAAAAAACAAAAGCGTATCTTATCAAAGAAATCCAATTGTTAGAGAATACCCTCTAAAAATAGATAAGCCCTCTATTGAAGATGCTACTGCAGATTTTGAAAATATTCAGAACGAATTAATTCGGACCTATGATCTAAATATTCGAGATATCGATTATCTCCTCCAGCAGAACTTACCAAAGAAATTAAGAGAAACAGAAAAAGCAGACAAGAAATATTGGGAGATTTCAGCGATAGTGAGAGGTGGAAAAGAAATCATCGGACTCGTTCCCCCAAATGATAAAGAAATCTATGGTTTGGCGATTGATATCGGTACCACAACCATTGTAGGTTATTTAATGAATATGAGTTCTGGAAAGGTAGTAGCCATAGAGTCATTAGAAAATCCTCAAATTAAATTTGGGGAGGATCTAATGTCCAGAATCACCAATGTTCTAAAGAAAAAAAATGGTCGTGAAAAAGCCCAAAAAATAGTAATCGAAGGTTTGAACAATATAATCAAAAACGTCTGTAAAGACGCCAATATTCAGCCTGACAAAATTTTTGAAATTGTCCTAGTCGGAAATACTGCTATGCAACACTTGTTTTTAAAAATACATCCCAAACATGTCAGCCGGTCCCCTTACCCTCCCGGAAGACAAGCGAGTATAGATTTGAAGGCAAGACAGCTTGAATTGGATATTAATAAGACGGGCTATATTCATTGGCTCCCAATAAATGCAGGATGGGTGGGAGCAGATAACGTTGCTGTTTTGCTAGCGGCGGGGATACATAAAAACAGCGAAGCTCAAATGGTGATTGACATCGGAACTAATGGCGAAATAGCAATTGGAAATAATGAAGATGCTTTTGTCTGTTCAACTGCAGCTGGACCAGCTTTAGAAGGAGGGCAAATAAAATTCGGAATGAGAGCAACAACAGGAAGTATAGAAGAAGTGAAAATAGACCCTAATTCTTTAGAACCAAATATAAAAACTATAGAAAATTCTCCATCCATAGGAATTTGCGGATCCGGCATAATCGATGCAGTTTCGGAGATGCTTCAGACAGGAATTATAGATGAAAGCGGTAAATTTAATGACAGTGTAATACCGGAATCTAGCTTAAAAGAAAACGAAAAAGGCCTCCTTGAATATATACTTGTACCTAAGAGAAATACTGCTATAGATAGTGATATAACTATTTCTCAGAAAGATATTAGAGAAGTGCAAAAAGCTAAAGGAGCGATGCAAGCGGGAGCGAGAATCTTGATGGATAAAATGAGTATTGAAAAATTAGATAAAATTTTCCTGGCCGGAGCATTTGGTAATTATATTGATAAAGATTCTGCTTTAAAAATCGGTCTTTTTCCAGATTGTGATTTGGAAAAGGTTGAAAGTATTGGAAATGCGGCTGGTTATGGTGCTCAGATGGCTCTTATGAGTACGGAGAAGAGAGAAGAAGCGGAAGAGATTCCGGGAATTGTTAAATATTTTGAGTTAGCTAGTTCTGAAAAATTTCAAGAAGAATTTATTGATGCGATGTATTTCCCTCATAAGGACGAAAGCCTATATTCTTGAATATTTAACTACTAAGAGTAGGGTTTTAGATGTTTAAATTTTCTAAAGAGCAAGAGACTTGGGATATAAACGGTGTAAATATAGGCGGGCAACCTGGTGAACAGGCGACCGCTATGATTGGCAGTATTTTTTATGAGGGAAGCTCGGTTGTAGAAGATTCTAAAAAGGGAAAGTTCGATGAAGAAAAAGCCAAAAGCTTACTTGAAAAGGAAAAGGAAATTTCTGAATCTACGGGAAATCCGAGAATTGTCGATGTTGTAGGCGGAACTTCTGAAGCGTTGATTAATTATGTAGATTTTATCGGTTCGGAAACAGAATCTCCTTTCCTGATTGATGGAACAACTGCGGATGTTAGACTCCCAGTGATCGAACATGTGGACGAGGTAGGACTTGCCGATAGAGCTATCTATAATACAATAAGCATAGACAGTGAAGAAGAGGAGATTGAAGCAATTAGAAATTCTGGAATAAAATCAGCCATATTGCTCTGCTTCAACCCGAAAAATCCTACAATCGAAGGGCGATTAGAATCTTTAGAAAAAGTAATTGAATTAGCAAAAGAAGCCGAAATAGAAAAACCATTGATAGACCCATCAATACTCGATCTACCCGATCCAGGACCAGTAGCAAAAACTATCTATAAAATCAAGAAAGATCACGGACTCCCATGTGGCTGCGGAGCCCACAACGCAGTAGACCAATGGAACGAAAGAGTCGACATGGAAAAAGACATATACACTTTAAGAACCGCAATAGCCAACTCCTTCCCAATTAGCATGGGTGCAGACTTCGCACTCTACGGACCTATCGAAGAAGCAAAAGAAATGTACACAGCAGTCTCTTTAACAGACGCATATGTAGCCTATTCTATGAGACTTGAAGAAGGAATGCAACCCGAAGCCGAAAATCATCCATTAAACACAATTTTCAGAAGCTAGCTTATCCAAATATCTGACAAAAATATTCGAACCTAACAATAATTCAAAAAACTAGAGTGTCACAGATGGAAGTTTTAGAAGAAATAGAAATAGATTTAACTAAAGAAAAAATTCTCAAAGAACCCCCACTTTCCAACTGGGGTGAAAATCGGAAGTCTTTTGAAAAGATTGAGAAGACCCTAGAAGAATTACTCGGGAAAATATCTTCTGAAATCTCAGCAAAGGCAATTTACGATGTTGTAGATCGGAAGAAAACAGATGTTGAAAATTATTCTCCTACTAAGCCGGTTCTTAAATCTGAATATTTGGTTTTCGGCATCGTGACACTCGGAGATCAAAAAAGGGGTGAAAGTAATTCTCTGGAAGGGCTTATGATAGATACGATTGAGAATGTCGCTTTAAATCAAGCCATTCGTAAGGTAGTGAATCTGATTGAGGAAAACAAAGAGGAAGGTTTGAAAATGACTCGATTACTTTCACCTGGTAGTGGTAGGACAGGTTGGGAAATAGAAAACCAAGAGCTCATATTCAAAAATTTAGATGCTTCGAAAATTGGTGTAAGTCTAAAACCTAGTTTTGCAATAGATCCACCAAAGTCCGTTTCTTTTCTGATTGGATTAGGTGAGGATATTACCCAGCCGGAAAATGTCTTTTCTTGTGAAGGTTGTAAGAGGGTTGAATGTCCTTACCGAGTGGATTGATATTCTAAATAGTGCTCTTAGAAAAATTCTTTCAACTTTTAATCAAATCTAGGACGTCTTTTTTGTTTTTTATTCCGCCCATTCCTCCTCTTTCAGTAACAGCCAAAGCACCAACTGCATTTGCGAATTTAACAGCTTCCTCTAGATTTTTATCTTCGATAATACTATGGACGAAACCTGCATCGAATGAATCTCCTGCACCTGTCGGATCTATTTCCTCCACTTGGAATGAAGAAACATCTAATTCTTTGTTTTGTGAATAAATCTTAGCCCCATTCGCTCCCCTTTTCACTATAACTGCTTCCATTGAATAATCCAAAAACTCTTCCACACAAGCAGATACTTCCTGCTCATCGGAAAGATTCATAATCTCCTCTTCGTTCGGTAAAAGAAAATCACAAGACTCTAAAATAGGTTCACTAACTTCCCGAACAGTACTTTCCTCCAAAAGTTCAGGCCTTATATTGGGATCATAAGTTATTTTCAAACCATTTTCCGAAGCTATATCAACCGCTTCATAAATCGCATCTTTACAACTTTCATTAATAGACAAAGTCGAACCAGCAATGTGCAAGAACTCTCCATTGGAAATATAAGAGGAATCAATATCCTGAGCAGATAGCTGACCAGCAGCGGCATGATTCAAATGAAACAAAAATTTTCTACTTCCATCTTCAAAATAAGAAACGAAAGAAGTCCCCGTAGTATATTCGTCAGATTTTCTCAGACTAGAAATATCAACATTATCAGTCTCAAACTTATCCACGGCCACTTTTCCAAAATCATCATCACCAATAACCCCAATAAAACCAACAGAACTACCAAGCTTAGCCAAAATATCGGCAAAAATGGCCGGCGCTCCAGCCGGAAAAGGCCCTCTAAAATCCCCCACCTCGAAAAGTGGTTTATCTATTTTCGTTCTGTAAAATTCGGCTAAGAATTCTCCTAAAGTTATTGCTTCCATACTCTCACTTCTCTAAAAAGTTATACTCGGACTTATCATTTAGAAGTTTTTTAACTGCATGTTAAGTGTAAAATGAAGTGTTAAAAGAGGTGATAAAGATGAAAACTTTTTCAAAAGAAATAGAATTTTCCACTAACCAAGCTAAGGAAGTTGTAGATCTGTCAGATGAAGTGATGAAAGCTGTCAGAAGTTCAGATATAGAAAACGGGATTATGGTTGCACAGCTTCCACACGCAACATCCATGTTAGTGTTAAATGAGAGCGAATCCGGAGTAAAGCAAGACTTACTTGATAAGTTAGACGATTTCGCACCCTCTCAAGACGGTTATAGGCACGATAGAATAGACAACAACGCAGACGCTCACATAAAAGCAGCACTTGTAGGCTCATCCCGAGTTCTCCCAATAATAGATGGGAAACTAAGAAAGGGAACCTGGCAAAGCTTCCTAGTGATAGAACAAGACGGTCCAAGATCCAGAAGAACACTAGTTATATTCATGATGGGAGAATAATAGAAACCTAACAGTTTCAACTATTCGAAACAATAGAACCAGGTAGATACCTTGAAAAACTTAGAAGAATTAGCAGGAAAGATCAAATCATGCACACTGTGCGACTTGCATAAAAACAGAACAAAAGCCGTACCCGGAGAAGGGCCAAAAGATGCCGACATTATGCTCATTGGGGAAGCTCCGGGGTATAATGAAGATCAGGAAGGGAGACCGTTTGTGGGGGATGCTGGAGATATTTTAACAGATTTGTTAGAGGATCAGGCTGGGTTGGATCGGAGTGATGTTTTTATTGGAAATGTGATAAAGTGTAGACCTCCGGATAATCGAGATCCTAAAGATGAGGAGATTGAAAGTTGTTCTCCTTATTTGAAAAAACAGGTTCGAAATATTGAACCGAAGCTTATTGTTTCTCTGGGTAGATTTGCAGCTCGATTATTGCTGGATAGGTCTGTAAAAGTTAGTAAGGAGCATGGTGAGCTTAAAGATATTGAGTATGGAGGTTGGAAGTGTAAGCTTTTCATTTCTTATCATCCTGCAGCTTCACTTTACGGAGCAGATGCTAAGATTAAACTGAAAGAAGATTTTTCTAAGCTTGAAGAATTGAAAAAAGATTTGGATAATTTCAAATCGAGTAAGCAAACGACGCTTTGAGAATTAGAATTTATATTTTTGTCAAATCTAGATAATTTTCTTCTCTTCTTTTCAACAACTCCATAGGAGTATCTATGACCTTTTCTGATCTTTCGATTATTATTCTATCGCTTGAAGCAGAAATTTCGGACTCCCAAACGTGTTTATCTACTCCTTCGACAGCTCTTGCATCACCAGCTAATCCTTCCTTTTCTAACTCCCTTCTAGTGTAGCCTGCAAGCTCTCCACTCTTACTAACCTGTTTATCAAAAAAGAACACGACCTTACTCGGATTCATCTTATCTAATCGTTCTATTATCGTTTTGATAGCTTCTTCAGTAAGTTCGTTCATTTTGTATTTGCCAAAGATAGCTTGTAAGTCACGGATGATTCCATCATCACATTTAATCACTCTATCCCCCTTTAGAATACTTTCAACCGTAATGAGAACATTATATCCGTCGACTCCCACTTCTCGATTTTCAATTTTTGAACTTTCGACCAATTGCGATTTATGCGAATTGATTTCGTTTTTTGAAAAGACACACCGGGTTAGAAGATGACGCTTGTTGAGTTCCAACTCATAATGGTCAGAGACAAACTCTACAGCCGAATCTCGTGGATATCCCTGATTAAGCAAATATCGAAGGTCATGAATAGACTCTTTCAAATCTTGAGATAACATGTTTACATTTATTTTTAACAACTCATTATTAGAAAGACTTTATTCCCAATATCCCCATCCAGATTTTGCAAAATCTTAATTTTCCAAACAACACCATATTATCAAAACGGAGTGTAAAAAATGAAAGTTGAAGTGAATAATTCTGTCTTAGAACTAGCCCAAGAAGATATAACAAAACAAGAAACAGAAGCCGTAGTCAACGCAGCCAACAAAAGACTGGCACCGGGAGGTGGAGTAGCGGGTGCCATACATAGAGAAGCGGGGCCAGAACTTTGGGAAGAGTGTAAAAAGTTAGATGGTTGTGAGACCGGAGAAGCCAAAATTACAAAGGGATACAACTTACCTTCCTCTTATGTGATTCACACAGTAGGGCCTATTTATAGTGGGTCTTCGGAGGATCCGGAACTTTTGGAGGATTGTTATAGGAATTGTTTGATGGTTGCTGAGAAGGAGGGGATAGAGAGTATTTCTTTCCCTGCGATTAGTACGGGGGCTTTTGGTTATCCTGTTGAGGAAGCTGCGGAGGTGGCTTTGAGTACTGTGGTGGATTATTTGAAAGGAGGGTCTGAGATTGGGTTGGTTCGGTTTGTGTTGTATAATTCGAATACTTTCGATATTCATCAGGAAGTTTTACAATCTATTGACTTGTCGGAATGAGGTTCTATTGATTTAGTGGGAAAATGATTAGTACGTAAAACTTGATATTTTAATGGGATAGAGGGGATTTAGAATATTTCGAGAATATTGATTATTTGTTATTTGATGTATTTCTTTCGAAAATTCTGAAAATTCTTGTTCAATTGGTAAATATTGGGGTTATGATTTGGAAAAAAACAAACTGAAATATTGTAAAAATTGTAATGTAGATATCGAAATAGAGAAAAATACTTGTCCTCAATGCGGGGGAGAGTCTCTAGGTTATAATATACCTGAAATGAAAAACACCAAACTTGCCATATTAGCTTCTATTGTTTGGGCTGGACTTGGACAGGTTTACAATGGTGAGCAAGCGAAAGGGTTTGTTTTGATGATAACTCAGATAATTCTCATTCTAATAGCAGTTTCAAGTTACAACTTACTCTTCATATTACCAATAGGATTACTATTATGGAGCGCTTACGACGCTTATGACACAGCGGAAAGACTAAATTTTGTAATCGCTCTGGATAAAAAAAGTAAAAAACAAGAAAATCAACGATAGCTCCAGACTAATCCCTATCAAAATAAATACTCTTTCCGGTCGCAGAAACTGGAACACCGACAATAACATTTCCCTCAATTAATTCCATTTCTTTAGCTACCACGCCAACTCTGTACATAATCCTATTATCAGCGTTAAACATACTAGCCGTTTTCACCGCACTTCCTAAAGCTATACCCAAATCAATCAATCTCCAAGCACAGTTCGGTCCTTCAAATTCGGGTTCTTGTTCTTCATCTGCTTCAGGATCAAAATCTACAGTCCCTTTACTCGACCTTATTTGAAAATCTTCACAATTGAAATAACCACAAGCTCCGCAATCCAAAAGACAAAGCCCGGGCTCTTTTAGAGAAATTAAGAGAACTCCTTCTGAATTTCTAACATTTTCTGCATCTCTGTCAAAATTATCTTTTCCAGTTTCCTCTCCATATTTTATCATTTCATCTGCCAACTCTTCCAATTCTTCATCTGTCAAAATTTCCGTCTCTATTTTGTCTATCCCACCAGCCTTTGGAGCTGTGCGAGCAGAAACTTCCATAAACTCTATTATCCTTTCTAATGGATCACTCATAGTTTGCACCTCCTGTATGGAAAACTGTCAGAACGGTTTAAAAATTCTCACAAAAAATAATTTTCACTTTTATTTCTTACCATCAACTCTCAACCACGGAACCTCTCTCAAAATAGGACTATCACTCCAAGACTGATGAGAATAAAGACCATCCTCACCCAAAAACTCACCATGATCAGCCGTCACAACCATCTCACCAGGAACACGCTCAACAAACTTAACAACCTCATCCAAAACCAAATGCAAATTCTCCTCATAAGCCTCACGCAAAGTATCCTCCCCATACTTTTGAGCAAACAACTCCTCCGGTTCAGGTCTTCTCATGTTAAGAGCATCCTTAAATCTTCTAACCCTCAACTCTCCAAACACGCTCTTGGCAAAACCTTCCAAAGCATCACCTATCTCATCCAAAAAAGTCTTATTTTTCTCCTCCTCCCAAGCCTGAGTAAGAGGACCTGGAAACGCTTCATCGAAAGGATCTTTTCCTAAATAGGGCCAGTGTGGTTGCATGAAGTGAACTATTAGGCGATTTTTAGGGTGTCTTGCTTTTGCTAATCTTGCTGCTTTGCCCATTACTTCTGGAAGTACTGTCATGTAGTTGAAGTTGAATTTCCATTCCCATACATTGAAAATTTTATAGAATATTTCGGATGCGTTGAAGTTTTCGACGAATTCGACGCCTTTTGAGTTTACGAATGGGTTTGCTGAGACGTAGATTACGTCTTTATAGTTTTGACTTTCGTTGAAGTTTCTCACTAACCAGGTAGGAGTGTCTGATCCGACGGATTTTACTTTTTTAAGATCTCCTTTTAGGTATTTGTCGTAAACTTTTTCGAAATAATCGTAGCGACAAGCATCTAATATGATTAGACAATCCCAGTCTTTTTTTTGTATCAAATTTTTCTGTTCCATTTTTCTCACTAGTATTAGACACCTTTCTGTTATTCTTCAAAAACTTGAGAATTCTCCTAAATAAGATTTTTACCAATATCAATGATTTTCAAATATTTTCTAAAGTTCTGTCCATTTCCAAACTAGAAATCTCTCACCGTTTTCATTTACTATCTCTGTAGTTAGATTACCTTCCTCAACTTGCTTCTTCAATTCGTAATCTGTAGAAAATGGAGGATTTTCAAACTCAGGAGATAATCTTTCCTTCATTAACTCAACAGATTTTTCCAAATCAGTAACAAAATCTTGCTCTATCTCGATTTTTCCCT
The DNA here is from genome assembly GCA_964608515.1 of Hadarchaeota archaeon (SeqCode). Lineage (GTDB taxonomy): Archaea > Hadarchaeota > Hadarchaeia > Hadarchaeales > JAGGTB01 > CAYLJV01. Next base: position 8,200 of record CAZSNS010000030.1, on the reverse strand, counting down.
TCTTCTCTATCAAATCATTTTGCAAAACAGGAGTCAAAAACTCCAAAGTATTCCACTTCTCCACCTCTTTCATAGACTCTTCATCCCCAGCCTCCGCCTCTTTTCTAGACTCTTCCCTAGACTCATCACTTCTACGAATATATTCCTCCATAGCACTATTAATCTCCTCAGGTCCTACAACTTCATCTTCAGTTATTGTTTCGGTAACAGGCTCGTCCGCGTTAATTTTCTCCCAATCCTCTGATAGAAGCCTAACCCCATACTCTTCCCTATTCTCATAAAGCGGTGTACCGGGAAGAGGTGCAAGAATATGAACAGTATAGTCCGTATCTAATTTTTCGGCAAAATCCAAAGTTTGTTGAAGAGTCTCTTCTCTCTCACCAGGTAGTCCCAAAATGTAAGAAGTAATAACATCAAGACCTACTTCTTTCGTCATCTCTACCGCCTCAGTGACTTGCTCATGCGTAATACCCTTACCTGATTTTTTCAAAACTTCAGGATTTCCAGACTCAACACCATAAAACAAAGTAGTACATCCTGCTTCCTCCATCCTTCTCAAAAGATCACGGTCAACTGTATCAACCCGAGCATTAGCCGTCCACTCAATCTCTATTCCTCGATCTAAAATCTCATCCAAAATTCCATACACATGATCATGATTCAGAGTGAAAGTATCATCAGCAAAATTAATACTGAAACCCAAGTCAAGAACTTCCTCTATCTCATCAACCACTAACTCCGGATCTCGAAATCTCACTTTTTTTCCAAACATCTTAGGAGCAACGCAAAAAACACAACCAAAAGGACATCCTCTGCCAGTTATCACATCGCATCTAGATTCCAAAGATCTATATTTTGAAAGTGGAAGCAATTTTCTATCAGGAAATGGAAGCTCATCCAAATCCTGAATAGGGTCACGTTCTTCAGTGAAAACAATCTCCCCATCCTCTCTATAAGCAAGTCCCTCAACAGAAGAAAGGCTGCCATTATTAAATACAGTTCTCGCTAAATCGCGAAGAGTGTATTCTCCCTCTCCAATCACCACAATATCTATCCAAGAAGCTTCTTCCAAAGTCTCCTCAGGCGTGAAAGTTACATGAGGTCCTCCAATAACTGTTAGAGCGTCTGGTTTCGCCTCTTTGCAATATTTTAATATTTCCAGAGATTGGGGGTAAGTTCTTGTTACACTTGTAATACCGATTAACTCTGGTTGAGTTTCTGCAACTTTTTTCTTAACTTTTTCAGCAGAATACTCCGAAGTTAATAAATCTAAAACTTCTACATCGATATCGTCTTCTTTCAGAACCGCACCCAGATAAGTTAGACTAAGCGATACCGGAACTCCTTCCCAAAACGGATAGGGCGGATTTATCAATAATACTCTCGACATACCGGTTCACTGATATGCTCCTTATCTCTTAAGTATTGCTATTTTTAGCATAACTAATTTTCCAAATATCCAAATTCTCATAATTATGAAGTATTTATAACTATAAAGATAAAATCAAAATTAAGTGGAGGGAAATCATCGCAATTCCTTACTTGGATCGTCTAATCGATTTTTTCTCACAGAACACCGATTTCTGGATTAAAGTCGGATATAGCCTAATAATCCTGATAGGAACTTATTTGTCAATGAAAATAGTCAGAAAAGCGCTTAGAAACTTTACATCTGATAAAGTAGAACTTCATTATCGAAGAACAGTTTATCGATTATTTCAAATAATTATCTCTATCATCGCCTTATTCGTGCTTCTAGGAGCATGGGGCATAAAATTAACAGGACTATTAGCCGGCGCTGGTTTTATGGGAATAGTCATAGGATTTGCTGCGCAAGAAACAATCGGAAATGTCATCGCGGGAATCTTGATGATGTTTTCCAGACCCTTCGACTTAGAAGATTGGGTTCAAATATCCGAATTTTCCGGAATTGTAACAGATATAAGCATAATTCACACTAAAATGGAAACTTTTGACGGAGAAGAAATTGCAATTCCAAATAGCTTAGTTTCGTCTTCCCCAATCAATAACATTTCTCGAAGAGGACAACTGAGGGTTAAGGAGACCATCGGGATAGATTATGAATCAGACCCAATCAAAGCTAAAGAAATTGCTGAAGAAGAGATGAAAAAACACAAACACACAGCCGAAAGTCCACCACCGAGAGCGCTGGTTAATGAACTAGCCGACAGTTCCGTGAATATTGAACTTTTATTTTGGATAGATGATCCTCTACCTAAAAAAAGAAGAGAAGCGCTTCATGACTTAATCACTTCTATAAAGAAGAGATTTGAAGAAAACGATATCGGAATACCATTCCCACACAGAGAACTAATACAGCACGAAGATAGAGGATGGTCGTTCAAAGAAAAACAATAAAAAAGTAAATCATTCTACATGGATAGCTGGCTTAAACGGAATAGAACGTTCTGCACGGTTTTCAGGATCATAACGATTAGAATCATCAGCCTCGTAAACTTCAATATTATTTGCATTGAACCGATTTTTCAAGAAATTTAAAGATTCTCTAAGAGTACTAGCTTCATTGATATCTTGTGTAGAGATGATAGATTTTTTCTCATCCGGCAATTGTCTTATTTCATCCGTCACACTCTTGAAAAAATCAGCCAACTGATCGGGAGAAATATTTGACAATTTTTCTCTCGCTTCACCAATCAACTGACCAATATCAGCCTCCCCTTCTTGAACATGTTCCAAAGCAATTTGATAGGCTTCCCTTTTCCATTCCTCAGCTACGTAAAGTGTTATCTTTTCAGGTTCATCATTTTCTGTAACATCCAAAATTTGGCTAATATCATCCTTCACGGATTCCAAATAATCTTCATTAAACTCAGCCATCTCATCCAAATATTCCTCTTCAACCTCAGGCCATTTTGCTAGAGAAACAAAGTCTTCGTTGCCCATTTGGTCCCATATTTCTTCGCACATATGCGGGGTGAAAGGAGTTAATAACCTTACCCATGTATCTAGAACTTTTCTAAGAGTCCAGTTTTTGGAGTCGCTATCACCGGTTCTGTTCATGTACCATCGTAAATCTTGCATCATTAGGAAGAACGCATTTTGAGAGGCTTTTCGAGTTTCAAAATTTTCTAAGCCATCGGTTGTTTTTTCGATTCTCTTTTGCAATCGGCTTAGTAACCATCTTTCCGGCATTTCTAATTCTTCTGGTTTTTCCACTTCCGGAAGTTCCATTATTTCTTGAGCATAGTCATAAAAACGGTCTAGGTGTTTAACCATTGCTCGGGCTTCGGGAACTTGCCAATCAAAATCTTGCCAAGGTTCAACACCAGAAGTCAAATATAACCTAACCGCATCAGCACCATATTTTTCCGTCGCCTCATTAATCGGAATAATGTTCCCTTTAGATGAAGACATCTTGCTACCTTCCAACAAAGCCATGCCGAACGAAGTTATCCCCTGAGGCCACATGTTTCGATTGAATAAAGCCACGTGGTGGAATATGTGAAAAGTTAGATGATTGGCAATTAGTTCGTTTGCAGAAAGTCTATAGTCTAGAGGATACCAATATTCCACTTGCTCTCGCATTTCTTCTAATTTTTCCTCCTCAATCCCCGTCTGATTAGCTACCTCTTCAGAATTCCCTAATCCTTGGAATAGGTAGTCAAATACTGAATCCTCCAATTTTTCAGGATCTATATCCTCCAAAATATGGGCTATAGTATAGTAAATCATGTAAATAGTAGAATCGCTCAAAGATTCAATAATCCAACTCTCATCCCAAGGAGCGGGAGTTCCCATACCCACCCTTCTCGTACAAGGCCACTCCTTCAACCAGTCTATCGTATATTCAAACTGGGCTCTCGTTTCAGAGGGGACTAAATCCATATCTGAGAGACATATTTTAGCTTTCTCTTTCCATCCTTGATTAGAATAATCTAAGAACCATTGATCTTCAACAATCTTTACCAAACACTTAGTTCCGCATCTACAAACAACTGGTTTTTCTGAAAACTCGTGCATTTCCCCCCCTTCATCTTGAATTACGAGATCTCTATGTACCTCATCTTTAGCTTCTTTCACAGGCATTCCACTATATTCTGGGACCCAATCACGCATTACCCCGCTTGAAAACTCTTTTTGATAAACCTCCTCAGTAATATCTTCAAGTTTAGAATTCTCTTGACTGGTAATATTCCCCCTCTCCACCGTATCTACTCCTGGAGACTCACCATAGTCAGACACTTCTATAAGAGAGATTGGTTCTATTTCTCTGACTTCTTCAGGATCGATACCGAATTCTTTCAAAGGTTCCGGATTTTCTTGAAGTTCTTTCAACGCTATATAATCATAAGGAGCATGCGCAGGAACAGAATAAACAACGCCAGTAGCATTTTTAGAATCCACAAAATCAGCAGGTAAAATAGGAACCTCCTTATCGGTAAGAGGAGCCTTTACTTTTTTCCCTATCAATTGTTCTTCAAGTTCCGAAACTTCTCCAATATCAAAATTTTGATTTCTTAACTTCTCCAAACCTCTCTCACTAACAACCCACTTCTCGTCCCCAACTTCCGCCACAACATACTCAGCTTCAGGGTTAAGCCAAATATTAGTCACTCCGAAAACAGTTTCCGGGCGGAGAGTCGCAGCCGGTAAGACATAATCATCGACTCTATACTTCAAAAGAGAATAATCTACAATGTTAACCCCTTCCCCCTCTAATAAATCGTGATCAGTCACAGGATTCTCATCATTCGGACACCATTTTACCGGATGCTCTCCCTGGGTAACTAGACCAAATTCCCTCAATTTGTGATATTGCCAAGTGATGAATTTCTTATAAGTCTCATCAATAGTTCTGAACTCCCTCCTCCAATCGATAGAATATCCTAACATCTTCATACCTTTCTTATAACTGAGTTCACTTTTCTTAGCGAAATAATCACCAAAAAACCGAGGATCTTCAAACTTCGAAATCTCTTCTTCATCAACCCCATACAATCCAGTCAAAGTTTCCAAGAAATCCTCATCACGATTCTCCACTCTTTTAGATGCTCCAACTAGAGGGGTTCCAGTATAGTGAAACGCCATAGGAAACAATACATTGAAACCTTGCATTCTCTTATACCGAGCAATAGTATCAGGAACAGTATAAGTACGAGCATGACCCACATGAATAGGGCCCGAAACGTAAGGGTAGGCTACTGTTAGGAAAAATTTTGAATCGTCTGATGGTTCTGCTTCGAAGATTTTTTCTTCTTCCCAATTGTCTTGCCATTTTTTATCTATTTCTTTCCAGTCTGGCATTCAATCACCTTTTATTTGTTTTTCACAATTCTCAACTGCTGATTTAATAGCTTCGTTAATTTTTTCCACTTTTCTCCCTCCACCTTGTCCCACTGTGGGTTTGCCTCCTCCTCCACCACCTAATATTTTGGAAGCTTTTGAAGCAATTTCACCACAATCTATTCCTTCTTCCACAACTTCTTCACTGGTCATAACTATCAAATTCGCATTCTCATTGGCTGTGCCTAAGATTACAATCATGTTTTTATTTTTATCAGTTAGTTTTTCTCCTATTTGAATCAGTTCATCAGTATCTCCATATTCTAACTCTTCAGCGATTATTTGAAAATCATCGACTTGGTCAGCTTTACTTTCCAAATCTTTAGCCTGAAGGTCGGCTAATCGAGCTCGGAGAGACTCCACTTCCTTTTCGGCGGTCTTCCATTGGTTGAATAATTTTTGCACCGCTTCGTCCAAATCTTCAGTTGGGGTTCGAAGAGTCTCTGAGGCTTTTTTTACTTTTTCTTCTTGTTCCTGTACAGCTTTAAGAACAGACTCTCCTGAGGCAAATATCAGTCTTTCCACTCCATCCTGAATTCTTTCTCTCCCAATTATTTTTATCAATCCAACCTCTCCGGTTCTTGTACAATGAGTTCCAGCGCAAGCTTGAGCATTCCAATCTTCAATATCTACAATTCTGATTTCTTTCCCTGGTACAACGCCACCCTGGTATAGAGAGTGACCATACTTCTTTTCCGCCTCGCTCCTCTCCATCCAAAACGAATCAACCTTTCGATCCTGAAAAACAATTTTGTTCGCTTCTTTCTCTATTTCTTGAAGTTTCTCATCAGAAATTCTCTTATGATGAGAAATATCCAATCTAGAACTTTCTTTCCCTTTCTGAACACCATGTTGCCAAACATGTTCACCTAATAGGTTTCTCAAAGCACCCAACAAAACATGAGTCGCTGTATGATGACGCATATACGCACCCCGAATTTTCCAATCTATTTTTCCTTGCACTTCCCGCCCAGTTTCTAAACCATTCGACTCCACTTCATGCAAAACGACCCCATCAACTTTTTGAACATCTCTAACTTCCAATTCTTCACTATCAATTTTCAAAACTCCCTCATCAGCAGGTTGACCTCCTCCTTCCGGGAAGAATGCTGTCCGGTTTAAAGCCAGATAGTTATCTTGTTTCCAAATTATCTCAGCTTCGAATTCTCTTTGGTAAGGATTTTCGTAATACAATGGTTCGGTTTCTTGCAGTTCTTCTAGATTGTAGTGAGAGGGAATTTTAGATTCCTCTTCTTCTTCCTCTTCCGATTCTGAATGTAGTTCTGCAACTTGTCTATAAAAATCGTCAGGGGAGTCGACTTCCATCTGTTCTTCTGCAACGATTTCTTCGACGATTTCCGGAGGCAATCCATGACTATCGTAAAGTTCAATAAGTTTCTTATTTGGAATTCTAGTTTTTCCTTTTTCTTTTAATGAAGAAGATATTCTATTGACTAGTCTCTCACCTTGATTAAGAGTTTCCTGATATCGTCCCTCTTCCAAGTCTACGACATCCAGTATGTGTTCTCTCTTTTCGTTTAACTTAGGAAAATCTGATTTCAAATGATCCAATTCCATATCCATCAATTCTACCAAAGGCTCGTCAAGATCTAAATCCCTCATCAATCGAAGCGTTCTACGCAAAACCAATCGAGACAAATACCCGCCGCCTTCATTGCTAGGGGTTATTCCATCTCCAAACATGAAAGCTAAGCAACGTAAATGGTCTGCAATTGCATAAACATTTTCCAAAGGTTCCATCATCCTACTCAATTCTTCTTCAGCTATCCCAGTCGATTCACTGACCTCAGAACGAAGCATATCCAAATCTCTCCCAGTCTCTATATCCATCAAACCTGCAAGCTTGGAATGTTTACTAAGCACATCCTCAGGTGGAGGTGAAATCGCAGCTAAATCTTTCAACTTTGAAACTACAGGTCCAAAGATAGCTTCGTAACTGTTCGGTGTTCCTTGAGAAGCCCACACTAAACGTTCTATACCGTAACCAGTATCGACAATCTTAAGCGGAAGCTCATACCTCTCTCCGTTATTCATACCATAATGCATGAAAACTAAAGTTGAGAGCTCTAACCCTTTCACATTCACTTCGAAGTCCTCTCCCGCGTTTCCTCCGCCGGACCAAAAATCTTCCACATAAGTTATTTCGGCAGGATCTATACTAAGTCGGTCGGTCAAAAAATCATGACAATGCCTAACAGTCTTATCATTCCAATAAATCTGATTATTTTCACTATTGAATGCATGATGTCCACCCATGAAAAATAGCGTAAAGTGTCTTCCCGATCTTCCCACATTATCTATATCATTTAGCCGAATGCTGGATTGGCTAACAACTAAAGGGTTTGCAGGTGGAGGTGCTTCACCACTTGTCACCCAAGGTTGGAAATCTGCTATAGAAGCGATGGTGAGATAAATGTCATCACGCCATCTCGCAACAACAGGATATCGAGATATAATCGAGTGATCTTTTTCTTCAAAAAATGAAAGAAATTCATCCTCCATCTCAGAACGAGTATAATCCTTTCCAATCGGAGGATTATCTATAAAAGTATACTCATCACAAGGAGTGTCCCCACAAGTAGTCCTATCAGGATCAAGAGTCCAAAATTTTCTTCCGCATTCTACACACTCTTTCCTATAAAAATCGTTCTCTTGAAAGAGCTCTACCTCATAAATATCATCACTCATGTAAAGCCTCCAACTGACCGTGGTTAGTTGAAAGTAAAAGAGCTTTCCTTTAGATAGAAAGTAATAGGGAAGAGGGAAAAGTTAGCTTTATTCGAAGAGATCTCCCAATCCAGCTGCTCCTTCTTCGGCTTCTTCTTCCTCTTCTTCAGCTTCCGCTTCAGCCTCT
>CAZSNS010000029.1:0-22661 GCA_964608515.1 Hadarchaeota archaeon (SeqCode) | reverse complement strand
GTCTGTAAAGCAACGTTTTTGCGTAATCTCTAGGGACTCCTCTCTTCACGAGATCATCGACGCCGAACACGGGCTTATCTTTTACATCTTCCACATTTTCTCGATACTTCAGAGCTGGCATACAAATAACTTAATGTTTGGAAGACAAATAAATGTTAGTAATCAAAGTTGATTACTTTAATTATGTAAAAACGCAAAAGTGAGGATCATTCCGACCCTTCCTCACACCCCCCACCAGCTTCAGTAACTTGAAGTTCACCAAAAAATCCACCAGCGCTTTGCATTCATCCCCCACTAAAGCCAGTGGACTTTCTAGCAAAACTTAAAAAAATAATAGCTGAGGTCCCTCCGAGAATCGCTCGTTTCTTCCGACTACCAAATAAGTCAGATAATCAAGTAAAAATTTGGTTTGTGTTAAAAAGACCCTCAGCCGAGATTTTACCTGAAGTTCAAAGTTCATTCCGTTCGAGTTTAGATTTCTAGAGACCGATCTATATATGTTCGTTATCCTGAAAATAAGGGATCTAAAAAATGAGGATAGGCTGTTCCGTTTTTATAAAATTCAGTTAGCTTCCAATACCAAACTATAGAAACGATTATCGCCAGAACCAATAAAGCTAACAACATCATAAGCCACGGGAACCCTCCTCGGCTTCAAGTTCTAAACTTTCCTTAACATCCGACGACAAGTAAGGTCTAAGATCATCCTGCTCAGATTCCGACAAACTATTCCAAATCTTAGACAAAGAATCATCCGACAAAGATTTAAATATCTCATCCACATCAGAATGCTCCTCCTGACTGATCATATCCTGAACCACTTCAGTAGCGTTTTCCGAACTCATATTCTCAAACTCCTCAGAACTCGGACCCGGAGAAACCGTCTCAACCATCACATTCACAGAATCAGTATCTTCAACATTATCATCATCCGAAACCGTCAAAGAAACATTAACTTCACTATTTTCGTCAACCGAAGGAGCACTAAACACAGGAGTTGAAGTATTGGATTCCGAAAGCGAAACCTCTCCTGTCGGATCATCCACAACAGTCCACGAATACTTCACGATCGAACCATCCGAATCAGAAGACTCATCCGTGAATTGGATAGTATCTTCAATTGTTGGGGAAGATGGCGAGTAAGAAAAGTCCGCAGTCGGAGAATAATTTATCTCCCCACCCCCACCATCTCCTCCATCTCCAGTATCGATAGTTACTGTCACATTATCCGTGTTCTCATTGCCGGAATAATCGATTGCTTTAACTTGTAAGGTTCTATCTCCATCAGCAAGTCCAGTAAATTCATAGTTATCTATTGAATTATCATCTACGTTTTCCCAATTATTCGAATCCACACGGAATTCATAATAATCTATTCCTACACCAACATCCCCTCTACTAAACTGAACATTTACATCACTGCCCGAAACAGAGTGAGAATCTACCGAAACACTAGGCGGAACACTTTCGAGCCAAGGATGATAAACAACATTCTCAGAAACATCATCACCCGTACCCGAACCAACTCCACCAGGACCACTAACACTACCCCACCAATTATAAGTGGCGTCAATGTTCACATTTTCATTATCATTAATAACCCCATAACCAGTGTTGTTGACTATATCATTGTATATTGGTGTAACTAACAATATATCTCTGGTTTATCGACACTATCATTTATTGGGGATTGTGGGATTTGAAAATAAAAATAGAAAATCCGTTAGTTGAGGAAATATTTGATTATCCAAACCAGATGATTCCCAAACCGATTACCAAAAATTCGAACCAGTATGTACACAAAGGATTGCCTTACAAAAAAGAATTTCAAAAAACCAATTTCGAATTCAAACTACTCGTCTTAAGCCTTAGAAATTTCAACATATCTTACCAGACTTTCTAAATTCGATTGGAAAATCTTGAAAATATCATGAACTTTGTTTAGTTAGAAAAAACATAACTTATCATAGAGACACTTTGTTTCCATCCGAAATGAATAGGTGTAAGAAAAGAAACGAAAAGTTGAGAGTTACAGTAGTTTACAATATGTTTCTCCGATCAAGCTCCTAATCTAGAGAGTAATCAAAGTGTTAGAATATTTAGAAATGTGGTTTAAAAAATTATGATTTTCGAAATATCCTTCCAGGTTTTAACTTCAGGCTTACTAATTGTTTTTTTCGGTTTGCTTTCAGTGATTTATCTACATTTTTTGAAGAGAAAGATGAAATTTCTGCACTCTTTTACTCTATCTCTCGGGTTAGCGTTCTTGTCTATACTTTCATTTTATCGTTTTAATCCAGTATTATGGTTTGAACGTGTCCAAACCATTATTATAGACCTTCTTCAGACCCAAGAAGGAATTTGGTCGGTCCTAACCATGGTTTTCCTCACACCTCCCTTAATCGTCACCGCGCAAATGGTTTCAAATAAACTTTCTAGACGAAACTTCAGATCGTTCTATCATCTAATTTATGGTATCATAATCGTCTCACTATTATTGGTCAATCACAGCTTGGCTTTCACAGCTCTTTCAATAACAGTTTTCTTGTTCATCACAGGAGAATATCTAAGACTTTCAGATAACAGTAATTTTCTGACTAGTACCGTAGGAAAATCGATGGATGGTGCTATGAAAGGTGAAGAGATAAGAGGTTTTTCATCAACTCTTTTCTATATCTTAGGAACTATGATAGTTGTAGTTTTCTTAAATACCCAGTTCGCATTAGCTTCTATTTTGATCCTAGCGATCGGAGATACAAGCATCGCACAAATCGGAGAAAAGTTAGGACAACACAAATTCTCTTTCAATCCTAAAAAAACATTAGAAGGTTCACTCTCTATGATTTTATTTTGCTTCGTAATCCTCCAGCTTATAGGAATAGGAATTTTGCCAAGCATTATCGTATCTCTAAGCGCAACCCTCTTTGAGTCTCTAGATGTAGAAATAAGCGACAATCTAATCCTGCCACTCGTCACCGGAATAATCTTACTAGCCATCTAGACTAAAACATCAAAAAAACTAATAGAAAAACAATACTGGGAAATTACCCTTCTTTCTCTTCTTCCCCTGATCTTATCTTCTGAATTTTTTGCCAAGCAGACTTCAAATTCTCAGAAAGAGCCAACAAATTACTCCCAGTCGGCAAATACAATCTATTTGTCTGCCATTCCCCAGAATCATCCCTCCTACTCTCTTCCAAAGTTACACTCGGAGAATCAAACCTCTCACTCTCAGGCCATATGGATACTGTTAGGTTTCTGTCTTCGGATATCCAAATTTTTCTTTTCCATTTGGGTCCTTTGTTGTTTGGTGTTGATTTTGATGGTGTTTCTTCTACTTTTTCTATTTCTGGAATTTTGTTTTCTTCTTCTATTTTTTCTCCGTAACCTTTTTGGATGATTCTTTGGGCTACTGTTTCGGGTAGGTCTACTTTGTTTCCTTTTTCGTATTCTTGACCTTCGTATTGGAAAGTTTCTGTGACTTTTATTTTCATTTTATCACCTCTGGTACAATTTTTCGTTTTTTTTTGGATTTAACTTTGGTTTTTGTTTTTTGCTTGTTTTGGGTTTTGTAGGTTGTTTTGTAGTTCGGTTATTTTTTCTTGTAATGTTTCTAGTTCTGTGTTTGTGGATTTTATTTTTTCTTTTAGGATTCTTATTTCGGAGTTTAGTTCGATTTTCGTTTCTTTGAGTTGTTGGGTGAAGATTTTTCTTACCTCTTCCCCTAGTCGGGATTTTTTTGATTTGAGTTTAGCGTCGTCGAAGTCTGCTTCGATTCGGTCTAGTAATATCTCGGCTTCTCCGGTGGGTATGCCGGCTCCTGTTAGGATGTCGTAAATTTCTCCGTAAGAGAATCCTATCCGTTTCATCGATCTCACCATGTCTAGAATTGTTGGGTTTTCATCGGAATCAAACATTCTATCGTTTCTATGAGTTATTTTGACGGTTTCTTTTGAAAAAGCGAAAAATAAACCAAAAATCCCGATTATCAAAAGTGATAACGAAAAACAAAAGGTTTATAAGTATTTCGAAACATATAAAAGCGTGGAACCTACTTAATAGTATCTTCATCGTGGATAATATTAAAGCGATAACTAGCCACAGTAAACCTTCACAAAAAACTATACGACCGGAAGGGGGAAGTAGCCCCTCCAAAAAGAGGAGAAAAATGGCTAAAGCCGAAGATAAAAACCAAGTCGATACCAAAAAGGTAGAAAAAACCGGCAAAGAATGCCCTAGTTGTAAAGCTAACTCAGTCCTTCGAGATTACGAACAAAACGTCCTAATCTGTAGCAATTGCGGACGAATAATAAAAGAAGACATAAAAGACCGAGGGCCTGAATGGCGAGCTTTCGACCAACAGGAGCATGAGAATAAGAGCAGGGCTGGTCCCCCCTCCACTGAAACTATCCACGATAAGGGTTTGTCCACACAAATAGACTGGAAAAATCGTGACGGGCAGGGAAAAAACCTCTCCCCGGAAAGACGCTCCCGCATGTACAGATTAAGAAAGTGGCAAAAACGAATAAGAGTCTCGGGAGCGAAAGATCGCAATTTGGCGACTGCTTTATCTGAAATCGACAGAATGTCTTCACAATTAGGATTGCCAAAAAACGTTCGAGAATCCGCATCCAAACTCTACAGAAAAGCGGTAAATGAAGACTTAATCCGAGGCCGATCGATTGAAAGTGTCTCTTCAGCTGCTCTCTACGCGGCTTGTCGTGAAAACCAAGTCCCTAGAACTTTAGAAGAAGTGGCCGAAGTCAGCCGAGTTGATAAGAAAGACATCGGTCAAAGTTACAGGTTGATTACTCGAGAATTGGGAATAAGATTACCCCCAATTGACCCTTCCAGATACGTGGCAAGATTTGGAAGCGACCTCGAAATATCCGGAGAAACAAGAACTAAAGCTATTAATATAATAAGAAAAGCTCAAGAAGAAAGACTAACATCCGGAAAAAGCCCAGTCGGAATAGCCGCAGCCGCCATCTACATAGCAGCTATCATGACCGGGGAGAGGAAAACCCAAAGAGAAGTAGCAGAAGTAACCGACATGACAGAAGTCACCGTCAGAAACCGGTACAAAGAACTAGCTAAAAAATTAGACTTAGAAATAGAAGTATAAACCAACCTGCCTCTAACCATCTTCCAATCAATAATTCTCAAACCCCTCTCCACTTTTTTTAAACCTCAAAAATTCGTAAAATGATTAAAATTTAACCCTCATCTTAATAGAATAATACCAATGATACCCTGAAAGGAGGATTCAAATGGACAGATACCTAATTCGCGGATTCATAGACGGATTATTATCCACACTAGGAATCGTAATCGGAGCCAGCACAGCAATGAGAACAGGAGGCGGAGTAGAAGCAAGCCATATCATAATCGCCGCAGGTCTCGGAGGGGGAGTAGCAAACAGTTTGTCCAACATTTTAGGAGCGTTTATGGGAGAAAAAGCAGCGCTTTACGAACGATATCAAGAAATGGAAAAAGCCATGCTAAAGGACGATGCGCTAAAAGGGACTAAAGTCGATGAAAAACTTCAAGGCAAAGTCCTAACTAGCGGAGCTGCCGATGGATTGGCTACTTTAGGTGGGGCGATTCTGCCGATAGTTCCTTTTTTTCTAATCACTTTGCCTGGGTTTACGACTCTGAAAGGTTTATATACGTCGATAGGGTTATCACTTGCCTTATTTTTTGTTCTCGGAACGTATATTGGAAAAATTTCGTCAGAGAATATGGTTTTATCCGGGTTGAAAATGGTTGCTTTTGGAGGAGCAACTGCTCTTGTTGTCACGTTGATAAGGCTCGTGCTCTAAGGACTATCTTGATAAAGTACTTCTTCTGGGATTTCTATTTTCAAAACCCGGTGGTAAGGAATCCTTGCAGGTTTTTCTTTCCCTTCTACTTTCATGAATCCGGTTTCGAGATCCAGTACGTCTTCTCCCGAAATGGTTTTCCTATCTCTAGGAGCTCCTCGATGAACGATAGTTATTTCTGCGTTAGAGATTTCAAAATCAGGATGCCATTTTAACTTGTTCAACACATCTCTAGCGCTCATTAATCAACCTCAAGAACAAGTTTAGAAAACCAGGTTTGAAGCCATATCTATATAACGTTCTGCGTTTTCCTCAGCGATAGGTCCATGTCCTGGATAAAGTTTTTCGATTTCGAGCTTTTTCAATTTCTTCAAAGTATTTATCATATCTTCTCGACTGGCTGTAGGTAAATCCATCCTTCCGATACCGCCTCTAAAAACAGCATCACCTGAAAATAAGAGCTTGTCTTCAGGCTCATAAAGAGAAATACTACCCTTAGTATGACCAGGGGTTGATATTACAGAAAGAGTGCTATCACCTATCTCCAATTCATCCCCTTCTTCCAAAGTTCGCGAAACTTCCAACGGTTCCAAATCCCCCTGCGCCATACCAGCCAAGATAAGATCCTCATCCCCAGAACTGAGAGCTTCACTAGTCCTTTCGGAAGCCATAATCACACAATCACAAGAATCCCCAATCTCATAATTTCCACCAGTATGATCAAAATGACAATGAGTATCAACCAAAATATCCAAATCATCCAAACTCAAACCAAAATCTTCCAATTTCTTAACAACATGTTCAAAGTTCATCCCAGAACCAGAATCAATCATCAAATTAACCTCATCAAGAATCAGAAAAATATTCGAATCAAACCCCTGACCCAAAATCCACTCAACTTCCATCAAATCACCTCACTATGTTATTCAACCCTTCTTTCCTTGCAAACTCATAAGCTTTCTCCATCTCCTCAGAAGAAACTCTACGAGAAATCTCCGAATACTCCCTAGCCCGACCCTCAGGACGATACTGTCCTAAAAGATTTATTCTAATTTCAGAACCCAGTTCCGATCTAATCCATTTGAGGATTTCTTTGGTGCAACATTCTAGATGTTCGGGAAGCACCAGATGTCTTATTATCAATTCGGCATCTTCAAAAGCTAGTTTATGGTTTCTAGAGACTATATCCCAATAATCAGGAACTTTTGAATATTTTAATCCGCACTCATTGTTCCCATATTTGAAATCAGTTAAGTAAACATCTTGAGTTCCTTCCAACAGTTTCATTCCTCGTCTCGTCAGGTACATGTTCGAGTTCCAAACACTTGGAATATTTACTTCACACTGATTCAAAGATTTTAGAACATTATGCAAATTTGGAGTTGGATCGCCCCCCACCCAATTCACATTTCTAGCCTCCCTCTTTCCCCTCATTTCAGATATCGACTCCGCAATTTCTTGAGGGGTATAAACTACTCCCGAATCAGGGTTTTGAGAAATATCCCAATTCTGACAAAACTGACAATTAAAAGTACATCCGCTGAAGAAAACAGTATAGGAAGGTACTAACTCAGATTCCTCCCCAACATGTATGAATTCGGAAGCAACCTTAGCTTTCTCACCCACACCACACACACCTGTTTCACCTTCATATCGACTTGCTCCACATTCTCTTTCACAAAAATGACAAGACTGTAAAATACGTTCTGAAATCTCAATCTTTAAATCCAGAAGAGAAATTTCCGGCTTTTCCAACTCGCTTAAATCAATTTCTCCCCCCTCCAACTCATCAAAAACTTCACCAAACCGCCCCATAGCAGACTCGTGCTCTTCTAATAATCGGGCTTTTTCAGAATCGAGATCTAAATCCACTTCAATTCTTTTACAAATTCTAAATTTTGCAGGAGAATCATCATTCATAACACTAAAATATCTCTCCAAAGAATCAACAGACTCTAGATCGTTCCCAATTTTAAAATTTTCAAATCTTCGCATTTGAACTCTATTAAATTTTTTATATATTCTAGATTTATTAACCTGAGAAATTTCAAAACACTAACAAATTAAATATTCGCGATATGGAAAACGACTCAATAGCTTTTAATAAATTAAATCAAATTCAAAAATGAAAATATGAAAGTAATCGGAGGATCCGCTTCCAAAGACTTGGCTAAGAAAGTTTCGAAAGATCAAGATTGCCAATTTGTACCTATCGAAAAAGAACGTTTTCCAGACGGTGAAATTTACGTTCGTATTACTGAAGAAGTTGAAGACGAGCATGTAGCAGTTATACAATCAACATATTACCCACCCAACCAGAACTATATGGAGCTTTTCCTTCTGCTGGATGCAGCGAAAGACTTAGGAGCTGACAAGGTAAGTGCAGTAATACCCTATTTTGCTTACGCCAGACAAGATAAGAGGTTTGAAACTGGCGAAGCTGTCAGTCTAGAAACAGTCAGAAAACTTATAGAAGGTGCTGGTAGCGACGAAGTTTATATGATAGACATTCACTCTCAAAAAATAGAAAGTAATCCAGAGATATTCAATATACCAGCTCATAATATAACGGCCGTAGGATTGCTGGCTAAGTACGTGGATGAGAATTTTGAACTTGAGAATCCTGTGACTCTTGGTCCGGATGCTGGAGCTGAACAGTGTGCGAAGAGGGCTGGTGAGACGATAGATGCTGATTGGGATTATATGGTGAAGGAAAGGTTAGATTCGAAAGAAGTGAAGATTACTCCTCGTGAATTAGATGTGGAAGGTAGAGATGTTATCATTATAGATGATATTATCAGTACAGGAGGGACAATGAAGGAGGCTATTGAGATATTGAAAGATCATGGAGCTAAAGATGTTTATGCTTGTTGTACCCATCCTGTTCTTATAGATGATGCGTTAGAAAATATTAAAGAAGCTGGTGCAGTAGAGGTTGTCGGGACCGATACTATTGATAGTGAGGTAAGTAAAGTTTCAGTAGCGCCAGTAATTGCTGAAGCTATTTGTTAGTGAGTCGGATGAAACGGCTAGTGTTTTTACTTTCAGGGGAACATCAAACTCTTCCAAGCTCGGAAGTGATGGCAACGGTTGAAGCTGAGAATCAGAATTATGAATTAGATGAGGAACTTGACCAAGTGTTAACTCTTCAAACAAGTGCTAGCGCTAGAAATCTTTCGAGACGGCTGGGTATGTGTCATTGGATCGGTGAACATTTTTGTACCGCTTCTATTGACGATCTTTTGGATTTTATCGGGAGTTCTGATTTGGTTGATTTTTTACCTCAGTCTAAATCCATAGCTATTCGAGTTAAAAGAGTGAAAGATTATCTGCCGGACGTAGATACTCAAGAGCTTTCTAAAGATATAGCTGATTTACTTGGTGAAAAATATGATTATGAAATTGATTTAGAATATCCGAAAAATGAGGTTGTAGGATTGCTAAGCGAGGGGAAATGTGTTTTATCGATATTAAGAGAAGAAGTAAATCGATCAAGTTTTACTGAAAGAAAACCTCCGGAGAGAAGTGCCGTACATCCTAGTACTATGCAACCAAATCTGGCTCGTGCTCTCGTAAATCTTGCTAGAACTCCTAAGGGTGGTGATTTTTTAGATCCTTTTTGTGGGGTGGGTGGAATTCTTTTAGAAGCCGGACTTATCGGAGCTAATCCTATTGGTGTGGATATTGATTCTGAACTTGTTGAGGGGGCTGAGAATAATCTTAGTGAGGAGAATATTTCTGATTTTGATTTGCGTGTAGGTGATGCTAGGAATTTGGATATAGGTAAGGTGGATGCCATAGCTACCGACCCTCCTTATGGACGGCAGGCGAGTACTGGAGGTTTTGAGGTGGATGAACTTTATGAGGAAAGTCTTCCGGAGTTGGCTGGAGTTCTTAAAACTGGCAAGTTTCTCTGTATTACGGCGCCAAAGGAATTAGATTTGGAAAGAATTGTGAAAGGTTTGCCATTGGTTATAAAAGAAAAACACGAACAGAGGGTTCATAAGAGCCTAACTCGAAATATTTATGTTTTTCTAAAGAGGGAAGAAGTTTGAAAATAATATTTTTAGGCACCGGCGGAAGTCTACCAACAAAAGAAAGAGGACTAACATCAATCGCAATCAGACGAAAAGGAGAGCTTTTGCTCTTCGACTGCGGCGAAGGAACCCAAAGACAAATGACCTGGACCGAAGTAAGTCCGATGAATATAGACACAATATTTCTCACGCACTTCCACGGAGACCATTTCCTAGGAATACCAGGACTCGTCCAAACCATGTCACTAATGGACAGAGAAAGAAAACTCAAAATTTACGGCCCGCCCGAAACGAAAGAAAAGGTCTCCAAATTAATACAAATCCCAACCTATACAGAAAAATTCGAAGTCAAAATACAAGAACTAGAACCCGGAGAAAAAATCGAAAGAGAAGAATACTTCATCGAAACTGCCGAACCCGACCATTCCGTAAACGAAATCGCATACGCCCTAAACGAAAAACAACGCCCGGGAAAATTCCACCCGGAAAAAGCAAAAAATCTAGGTCTGCAACCTGGTCCGAAATATGCTCGACTTCAAAATGGGGAAAGCGTGAAACTTTCCGACGGTACTATCATAAAACCTGAGCAAGTACTTGGCCCTCCGAGACCTGGGCGTAAGATTGTTTATTCTGGAGACACTCGTCCTTCTGAAAATATTAAGGAGTTAGCTAGAGATGCGGATGTGCTTATTCATGAAGCTACTTTTGGTTCGGATTTAGAGGAAGAAGCTGAAGTTGCTGGTCATTCTACAGCGAAGGGAGCTGCTAGTCTTGCTGAAGAAGCTGGTGTGGAGAGATTGTTTTTGACGCATAGAAGTCCTCGTTATTCTGATCCTTCTGTTCTTGAGGAAGAAGCCAGAGAAGTGTTTCCTAATACTGTTTTTGCTGAGGATTTGATGGAAGTGGAAGTCGAGTTGAAAGAGTAAAGGGCTCAGAAAGAGAGTTGAAATCATCCAGATAGATCGTATAACCCCCTTGTCATCATCGCCATTTGAATAAAAGTATTTCAGAGGTTATATGGTTTTTTTCTCCATTCAAAAAGAGAAACATCTTAAAAAATAGGTATTTTAATTAGTTTTCTCAATGAGAATTATTGATAAGATGGGAAACGAAAAAGACTTGCCAATCCTAGTAGATTTGCACAAGAACGTGTTTTTCGACGATGAAGAAAAAGAAGTCGTCATATTAGACAGAAGAGAACTTCCGGAAAAAATAGTCCAACACAGGTGCAAAAACTATAACGAGGTAGCCGAAGCCATAGAAAACATGGTTACACAAAGCCTGGGAGTCTCACCTGCCGGCGGTTACGGAGTTGCAATAGCAGCACATGAAATCCAAGAAAAAAGTGGGAAAGAACAAGAAGAAAAGATAGAGAAAGCTGTGAAAAGAATAAAAAATACACGACCTACGCAAACTTCACTTCATCATCTTCTAGACGAAATGCTTGAAATAGCGCGTGAAAAAATTTCTAAAAATGAAAACCTGTTCGAAGCAATGAGGCAAAAAGCCTATGACTGGACAGAAAATCTGATGAAAATTTCAAAAAAACTAGGAAAATATGCTTCACAAAAAATAGAAAATAATGATACGATTCTCACGCATTGTTATGGAGGACCTGCAATCTATTTTATGGGAGATTATGCGCGTGAAGATGGAAAAGAAATAGACTATTTTTGCACAGAAACGAGACCATACCTTCAAGGTGCTCGTCTAACTTGTTTTGCTTTGAGCGAAGGAGGTTTTGACGTCACCCTAATCACAGATAGTATGCCCGCCCACTCTATGCGAGAAGGACTGATCGACAAGTTCATCACCGGAGCTGATAGAATTTCTATGGACGGAAGCGTGGCAAACAAAATAGGAACTTACCAGATTGCACTAGCAGCAAAAAAATATGATATCCCGTTTTATGCAATTTCTTACACCGGACCCGATCCAGACACTTCAAGTTGTGACGATGTTGAAATAGAATTGAGAAGCGAAAAAGAATTGAAACAATTTAGAGAAACAAAAATTGCACCGGACAAAGTCAAAGGGTACTATCCTGCTTTCGATTGCACTCCCCCCGAACTTGTGGAAGGGATTGTAACTGACAAAGGTATTTACAGTCCAAACTCAGTCAGAAACTATTTAGAAGACTAACATACCCCAGAGACTACTTAATCTAATTTTGAGATTTTACAAAATTTTTTATTTCCTCTTCAGAGGGAATTCCTACCCTTGCCCCCATATGTTGGATTTTAATCGCTGCTGCACCAGCAGCGTATTTTACCGCTTTTTTCAGGGGAGCATTTTCTAAAAAATACTTGTCAAAAACCGCCGCAAAAACATCCCCAGCCCCTGTAGTGTCTTTCGAATCCACTTCAAATTTCGGGCTTGAAATGATTTGATCATTATCTGTCACTTTCGCTCCTCTTGAGCCTAAAGTGATAACAAAATTTTCTAGGTTAGAAGGGGCTTGTTTCAAAATATTTTTCCCAGTCGCTTTTTCTTCAAAAACATCTTCAAAAGTCTCTCCATTCATAAAACAAATATCGAAAAAATTTAAAATATCCAAAAGTTCTTCCTTTCCCAACTCTGTTAACTCAGCACCTAAATCCAAAGAAGATTTAACATTCAAACTTTTGGCCTTTTCACCAATATCTTTCGCTAATTCAGGAGGGACACTGCTAGCGTGAACTAATTCTATATCCCTCAATAATTCCTTATCGATATCAGAGGGTTCTAAACAAGAATTTGCCCCTCTATGTTCAATTAAAAGTCTTTCATATTTCGGAGTTTGAAAAATAAAAGCAAATCCCGTAGAAGCGTCCACTTTCCTAACTTTAGAAGTCTCAACACCTGTCTCTTTCAAATCTCTAAGAGATTCTTCCCCAAAAACATCATTTCCCACACATCCAATAAATTCAGCATCCAAACCAATTTTTTCGCACGTAACTGCAAAATTAGCCGCACCTCCCCCGGGATATCGGCCGAATTTGTTTAGTAAGGTTTTTTCGTCGGGTTTTGGGATGGTTTGGAGTTTGCCGATTAGATCCATGTTAAGGTTTCCTATTGATATTATTTTTTTAGACAAAAGACAATCTCCCCTGTTTACTCTTGTTTTTGAGGTTATTATTCACTTAGGTTTCGAAGGTTTATATTCCAGCTGTTGCTATTCTAGGGGTGATGTAAACTTCTATGTAAGCGGCCATTACTAGTACTGTGATTATTATTATCAAAGCTCTGAGTAAGGCTTTGTTTCGAATTTCTTTTCTAGCTGTTTTCTTGACTTCTTGAATTCCGTCTTTAGAAAGTGGTTTTAAGATTTTATCTGCCAAGGTGAATCCTACGGAAGCCGATGCCAGAAGGATGGGAATTTCCAGAATTCCGTGGGGGGCTATCCATTTAAGAAGAGTTAAAACACCTACAAATTTGTTAGCTAAAGCCTCCCTTGCAAACACGAAGCCAAGAAACCAACCGTTAACTATCATAACAAGTGTGGGTAGTCCGTAAATCACGATGAAAATATCTTTGTTAATTTTCTCGTCAATTTTTTCTAACTCGGGTTTGAAATATCTCGTAATCCTCCAAACAAATCCATCAATCAAATCCC
Source organism: Hadarchaeota archaeon (SeqCode) (assembly GCA_964608515.1). Classification (GTDB taxonomy): domain Archaea; phylum Hadarchaeota; class Hadarchaeia; order Hadarchaeales; family JAGGTB01; genus CAYLJV01. Next base: position 9,207 of record CAZSNS010000029.1, on the reverse strand, counting down.
CTAACCTAGAATCGTTGAGTTTATTCCACCAAGAAAAATTTCGTCTCCCCCACATCAGAAAAAATACCAACCCTACCGCACCCATTGACGCGATCAATATCACTACAAGATTGTTCAAAAAAATGGTAAGAAACAAAAGCAATGGCTTAGCTGGGAAAAAACCAACCCTCGCTTCCAAAAAGGCATAAGCAGTTTCAGCTGCCAAACCGAAAAAAATTTCTGAAATAATCAAAAACAAAGCTCCGAAAAGAAAACCAATCAAAAATATTTTTCCAGTCCGATAAATATTCTCAAACATTATCATCAAGACTTCCTTTGACCCTTTCCAGGCGCAAGATAGTTAATAATTTCATCAATCTCCTCAGCCTCTATCATAACTTTGATAGGTCCTAGAGGAGTATCTTGTCCAGAAAAGCTAATCCTATCCACGGTAGCGGCTTGTCGGTTTAAGTTAAAATGTAAGGAGTTTCCTTCTTTACTTTTTTTAAATTCTCTTCTCGCGGAATCTCGAATCGCTTGCAAACCTAACTTATTTTTGAAAGTTTCGAGGGCTTCAAAATTTGTAGATTTTCCTATAAGACGGTAGTCCGAAATTTTTATGTCTAATTTTGGAAATATTGACTCCACAGCTTCACGGACTTTTCCTGAATCTTCGCTCGGACGTATTTTTGCTTTTACCTTAATCCGCATTTTTATTCTTTATCTCCTCAAAAATTTCAAGAGCTTTTTGTTTGAAATCCTCAAGAGTTCCTTCATTTTTTATATTATAATCTGCTTCCTCCAAAGCTTCTTCCAACCCCCAATTCAACTCCCTCCGATCCTTCTCTTTAAACTCTTCAACACTTCCAACATCATCATCTCTCTCCCTACCCTTTATCCTCTCATATCGAGTTTCCGCCGAAGCTTCCACCGAAAGAAGAACAAAATTATCACCAAACTCCTCCCGAAACACCTCAACCTCAGCAATACCACGAATACCATCCACAACCACCACATCACTTCCCTCACACTCCTCCCGAATAAGAGGCACACAACGCTTAGCAACAGCACCCATCCCCTCCTCCTCTCTAAGCTCCTGAGCAACCTCACCCACATTCTCCTCCACCAAATCAAGACCTCTACGCTCAACCTCCTTCCAAACAACATCCCCCATCCTAACACGAGCAGCACCCCAATCAACAAAACTAGAAGCCGCTACTGTCTTCCCAGAAGCTTGAAGGCCTACTATCCCGATTATGTAAGAGTCTTTCATTCTAGGTCGACCACAGTAAGAGTCGAAGTGCTTGTTACTCCATCTATTCCTCTTATTTTGCTAAATACGGTTTCTGTTAGAAGTTCAAATGATTCGGTTTCTATCCTAGCTACCAAATCATAAGAACCTGTAACAGCTTCCACAGAAACAACTCCTTTCAAATCTTCAACTTCTTCAAAAATATCTGAAGCCATTCCAGGTTCTGTAGAGATTAAGCAATAAGCATCTACCATTTATTTCACGCTCCATTCACTGATTATCTTCTTTCTTTAAATCTTTACAACCGACCAACATCAAAAATGGACAAACCTGTTCATTCCAATACCGGCAAAGAATCATCCGTTAACTCCTCAGGGTATGCTCTCGAATCATCCGGTAAAGAAATAATTTCAGGAAGTGAACCTACTCTCCCTACGTGCCCCTCTCTTATTATCAAACAACCGTCAATCTCAATTATATCATCCGCTTTATCAAGACCCCTCTTTATAGAATGTTCAACATCATCACCCCTGACCTCATTTGCAATCGAGGTCGCAACAGCATCGGAAATCGAAGCTTCATCACTAACTACGACCACTGCATCAGATTCTCCAAAACTCATTGAATGCCCAACCGTTCCAGAACTTGTACAAACCCCTTTCGGCAAATCTTCCGAATTTAACAAAAAGGCGAACTTTCCAGAAACAGGAGAACTTCCAGCAAAAATCCCCACTTTGAAATCGTTCTTCCCCCGAACAGCAATATCCCCACCATTATCCACAAGCATTTCATCAGCCTCACTTTGCAACCCTGCTTCAACTGCTATTTGAGAAATAGATCCCGCAACAGCGGCAAAAGGGCCGACTTTAGCGATTTTTGAAGATTCTATCATCTTTCCTATAATCCCGGGATGATTATCTTTATGGAGTGATAATGGTTCTAAAGAAATTCGAAATTCTGGTTTTTTGGTGATGAATTTTTCTAACTTATTTCGGGCCTTTCTGGTCGCATCTATGGCTGATTTTATGGCTTTTTCTTTGTCTGTCTTTATTCTCAGTCTTGTTTGCTTAAAATTCCAAGTTTTTTGGAACATCTAATCATCTCAAAGTTCTCTAACAGAAAGAGCATCTACTGGACACGCAGGTACACACGCTTGACAATAAATACATTCTTCTTTGTCTAATAGGAGAGAATCATCTTCTGAAAGTTTAAGAGCTTCAGTCGGGCAAAGAGAAATACAAGCGCCGCAGTCTAGGCATGATTCCTCGTCTAACTCAATACCTTCTGTGATTTTTTCCGTATAAACTCCTCTTTCTTTGAAAAGATCCACCACTTTGTTCACTTTTTCTTCTGGACCATCGATTGAAATAAAAATCTCTCCCCCTTCGGGCGTTAGATCAGCATGAAGAATATTAATGGGTGTATCAGTTTCTCGAATTATAGAGGAGATAATTGGTTTATCCGCTTTTTCAGTAGAGTACTTTAGAAGAATTTTTTCAGTCAAACTATCCCCTCCTAATTAGTTTTGAAAGATCCTCGCTGGTTACCACTCCTTTTAACCGATGATTAGAGTCTATAACCGGAACTCCAGAAATATTATGTTTCTGCAATTTTCTGGCCACTGAATCTACTGGTTCATTCTCATTAGCAGTCACGACTTTAGATGTTAAGATATCTTTGAGCTTATCTTTACCTTCTCCTACTGCTACTGCTACATCCCAAGAAGTCACAATACCTATTATCTCATTTTCATCATTCACGACTGGAAGATGATCAAAACCTTTCTCGGCAAAGATTTTAGCTGCTGACTTGATCGAATCTTGAGGATTTGCAGTAATCACATCCGTAGTCATCAAATCCTGGGCAACAGGTGACGCAGAAGTTTGTTTCATCGGATTAAACTCTCTATCTCTAGGCAACCTTTCCGAAGGTTTAGAAAGGGTGAAATCACCTTCCTGTATTTGATTTTTCAATTTTTGAGAAATCTCTCTAGCTTTTTTCAAACTACTCATAGAACTAACTGGTCTCTTTTTACCTTTTACCTCAACTTCTCCTGACTTTAATTCCGCATAAGTCACTTCTCTCAATTCAGGCTTATCTCTTCTCGGAGTTCCATAATCTAAGACACTGGTGGTGATCTCACTATCACTAACCCCAGTCGTTTTAGCAACTTTCTCGTTTATTACGGGAATTGGTATTCCTATTCCTACGAAAAGTGAAACTCCATAGTTTCTAACTGAAACTCCTCTAAGATAATCCTGATCCATTTCCTTTAGATTACCAACAGTCATAATCGTTCCAAAACTTTTCTTAGGAGCATGTTGTGTCCCTTCCCAGAAGATATACCCATCCGTACCACCTAGGAAAATCCGCGACCCAACACCTATCGTCCGATATTCCGGATCATTATTTAATGGACTTAACTCACCTGAACCGGAAAATGAAACATTTCCAAAACCGGGAAGAAGAGTTCCCATATAAGTATGAATTGTTTCATCTCTAGAATTCGTTGCAGCGTTATATTTTTGATAAGCATTTCGAGGATTACACAAAACCGCTTGATTAAGATCCTCTTTAGTTATACTAGTTTCAATCTCTTTCCTAGGATAACAATCCGTCCCATAAGAAGTTCCTCTCAAACTAATCTCTCTTCCACGAACTAAATCCTCGATAACATGAGCGCCACCATACTCAAACCTTTCAGACTCGCTAAGCTTTGTAGCCCCGATATAAGCATCGACAGCAGCACCCCCAGCATATGCCTCAACATCGTTCAACCATACTTTATTCAATTTTATCGGAGGATCTGCATGACCGAAGTTCAACCAAGCCCCCGAACTGCACATGGCTCCGAATGTTCCGGTAGTTACTACGTCGACTTCTTCAGCTGCTTCTTCCTCGCCTTTTTCTTCTACTATATCAACCATTTCTTCTGCAGTTACGACTACAGCATCTCCTCGCTTGATTTTTTCATTTATTTCTGGAACTGATTTGTTTACTTTATTTTCTGCCATTTTATCTACCGAATTAGGACATTATCAATAAAAACTAGTATTTATATTTTTGGTGAAAAAAATTACCTACAGGAATAAATACTTATAAACAATGGCGAAACCCCTACCAAAACCTCATCTACCAAAAGAAGGACCCGTCGAACCCGATAACTCACCCTTCCTCCTCCCTGCTCGCTCCATCACGTCCTCATCAATAAAAATATCCGCAGCCCTCCTAACCGCTAAAGCTATCCCATCACTCGGTCTGACATCATAAGGGAAAATCCTATCATCCCTAACAAGTCTCAATTCCGCTAAAAAGGTCCCACCCATCAAATCATCGATGGTGACACACTCTATTTCCAAATCCATATCACCCAATACCTTAAGCATGAGGTCATGAGTCAAAGGTCTTGGAGCCTGGTCTTCAGAAACTCCAGCTTCTATTGAAAGGGCTTGATCCTTTGATACAAATACGGGAAGTACTTCATCTCCTTTTATTTCTTCAAGCAGGACGGCGAAACCTTGATCTGTACTGTAAACGCCCTCTACCTTAACTTTAACAGAATTCAAATCGTCACCAACATTTTCTTCGCCAAGTTTACTGATATAATTTTGCCTGAAGAATTTTCAAATATAGAAATTGGTTATATTATCATATCGGAAGAAGAATCAGAAAGTGAGATACAATCATCATCACAAGCCTCCAAGCAAGCCAAACACATTATACATGCTTCTTCTTCAATCGGTTTTGAAATCTCCTTAGAATGATTATCTTCAGATTTTTCCCCCAATTCAAAAACTTCCCGGGGGCAAATGTCTACACAAACCCCGCATCCTTTACAATCCGAAGCATCGATATCGATTTTAACCATCCTATCACTCTTCCAAATTAGAGAGTAAATAGGTAGATTCTTGAACTTTTGGATACCTGAAATATTTAAATTATTTAATCAGGGCTAATCCCTTTAATCAACTATCACAAATAAATTATCGATATGAAGAAAATATTAGTTGCGGTTGACGGATCTGTATATAGCAAAAACGCGTTCGAAAACGCGTTAGAGGAGGCAAAAACTTTGGACAGTAAAATAACAATTCTAAACGTAGTGCCTACTTATGGTTATGCAGGAGAATTTTTAGAAGGCGCGCTGGAAGAGGAGATTAACTCGGCTGAAAAACTGACTAAAGAATTGAAAGAGAAAGCCGATGAAGAAGGTGTTGAAGCCGAAGCGGAAGTAATAACCGAAACCAATACTGTGAACGGTATAGTAAAACATGCCAAAGAGAACGATTTCGATTTAATAGTAATGGGAAGCCGAGGTAAAACCGACCTGGAAACTATCCACCTAGGATCTGTTTCAGAAGGAGTAGTGAAACGGGCTAAAACCCCCATCCTCGTATATCGTTAAAAATTTTAGCCGAAGCCTTCTTTTTTATAATTCCAAAAAATATACTTTTCTTGATAGGGATGGATCTCAAACTTTACTCATCTTACGGTTGTCCGCGTTGCTCACACATGAAAAAAATACTGAAAGAATTAGGCATAGAATATGAGGAACTCGATATTGATAAGACTCCAAAATATAGAGAGGAACTAAACGAAAAGATGGGAAACGCTGACAGAATTCCAGTTCTAGAAAAAGACGGAGAAATAATCCACATAGGAACAGCAAAAGAAAAAGAAATAGCTGAAAAACTCAACGTTGGGTAATTGGGAAAGATAAGAGAAAGAGTTAAAAATTAGAACTCTAAACCAATACTAAAAAATAAAAAAAGAAGCAACTCGGGTAATCAAAAATAAACCCGAGAATTTCTGTAAATTAAAAATAAAGGTGAAAAAATGGTTGATATTGTTGTATGCATTAAACAAGTACCAGCCTCAAACGAAGACATAGAACTAACGTCAGACGGTGAAATAGACGACGCCTACCTTGACTACGATATTAACGACTGGGACAACTACGCCTTGGAAGCCGCGGTCCAGATTAAAGAAGAATACGACGGAGAAGTGACTCTAATAACAATCGGGCCGGAAGACTACGAAGAAACAATCCGAATGTGTTTCGCGAAAAACGCTGACAAAGCTATCCGAGTTCACGACGAAAAACTAGAAGGAAACGACAGTTTCGCTAAAGCAAAAATTATAGCAGATATCATTGACGATATGGATCCTGATCTAGTGTTTACAGGTCTACAATCAGGAGACGAAGGTCATGCAAAGCTTGGAGTGGCTTTATCCGAGCTTCTCGAACTTCCGCATGCTTGCATGATAACAGAAATTGATTACGACCCTGATGAAGACCAAGCGATTATAAATCGAGAACTGGAAGGAGGACTAGAAGAAAAGATGGAGATCGAAACTCCGGCAGTTCTCTCGATACAGACAGGAATAAACGAACCTCGATACGCTTCAGTAATGGGAATCAGAAAAGCCAGAGATAAAGAAATCAAACTATTAGACCTTGATGATTTAGATCTCGACGAGAGTGAAGTCGGCGCTGAAGGTTCAAAAACAAGAGTTGCTAGGCTTTTCGAACCACCAAAAGGAGAAATGGCAGAAATATTCGAAGGATCCCCAGGTGAAACCGCTGAAAAGCTAGCCGAAACTCTAGATAACAAGAGTCTGATAGGAGGATAAAAAATGGTAATGGTATTAGCAGAACATAGAGAAAACGAACTTAGAGACCTCACATTCGAAATGCTCATCAAAGCCTCAGAACTAGCAGAGGAATCCGACACAAAAGTTACAGCTGTTCTACTTGCAGATGATACCAGTGAGTTTGTCGACGAAATAAAACCTTGGGCTGACGAGATTTTAGTCGACGAAGACCCGAAGTACGAAACTTTCAACTCCGACATATACCAACAAGCACTAGCAGAACTAGTAGAGGAAAGAGAACCAGAGATTATAATGATTGGCCACTCTTCTCAAGGAATGGATCTTGCACCTGCGTTGTCTACAGAATTGGATATCCCGTTGTCCACCAGTGTGATTGATATTAAGTGGGAAGACGATGAGATAGTTACAGAACGAGAGGTATACGGTGGAAAGGTCAATTCAGAAGTCCGGTTCAACGGCGAAGATCCTTACATGGTAACAGTGCAAGCGGCCTCCTTTGAAGCTAGTGAAGCGCCAGGTCTTGATGGTAGTGTTATAGAGATAGATCCTACGATTGATGATAGTCAAGTGTTTAAAGAATTCTTGGAATTCGTAGAACCGGAAGCCGGAGCGGTGGATATCACAGCTTCTAATCTTTTGGTTTCTGTCGGTCGAGGAATTGAAGATGAAGACAATCTAGATATTATTGAGGATCTTGCTGACGCGATGGGAGCAGACATTTCAGGATCACGTCCTGTGATCGATAATGGCTGGCTTCCTGACGATAGACAAGTGGGTCAGAGTGGAAAAACAGTAACTCCAAATCTGTATTTGGCTATCGGTATAAGTGGAGCTTCTCAACACATTATTGGCATGAAGGGCGCTGATACTATCGTTGCTATTAACAAGGACCCGGATGCACCAATTTTCGAAGAGGCTGATTATGGTATCGTAGATGACTTGTTTGATGTCGTACCAGAACTTACATCTATAATAGAAGAAGAATACAGCTAAAACGGTCCCCAAAGTTCTTTTCTTTTTTCTTATTTTATTTTCTTTTAATACTGCTTTAAATGTAGAAATTCGATTACTCTTAAAAAATCCATAAAATCGGAAATAAACCTTTAAAATTCTTTTTTTGCTAGGGAAAATTTTATTAAAAATCTCGGTAAACGAGAACGCAAAGGAGGATAACTATGTCTCGAAAAGTAGGAATTGTTGAAGCAGGACAATCGAAATTCGGTAATCGACTGGACGTAGACGTTCGAGAACTAGCAGCCGAATCATTCACTGAAGCAATAAACAAATCTGACAATCTAGAGAAAGACGACATCGAATTCGCATCCGTAGGAAGCGCCGGAGCAGGACAAATGTACGAAGAAGGATTAACCGCTCCCATGGTTTGCGAATATCTAGGACTCTTACCAATCGGAACACAAAGAACAGAAGCAGCATGCGCTACCGGAATGTCCGCAGTACACCTAATCTACAACCTGATTGCTAGCGGACAAATAGACGTCGGAGTAGCACTAGGGGTAGAAAAAATGACAGAAATTCCATCACGACTAATGATGGAGTTTATCGGTAGAGCAGGTTCCTATCTCTGGGAATTCGAAAACTTCGGACCAACATTCCCAGGATATTACGCAATGTACGCATCGGCCCATATGGCCAACTGCGGAACTGAAGAAGAAGACTTCGCAAGAGTATCAGTGAAAAATCATCACTACGGAAATATGAACGAAAAAGCATACCTCAAAAAAGAAATCGATATAGACGAAGCAATGAATTCCGACCTAATCGCATGGCCACTGAAGCTGTACTATTGTTGCCCGATTAACGACGGCTCTTCCACAGTCATTATGGCTTCGGAAGAGAAAGCAAAAGAGTTGACAGAGGACCCTGTTTGGGTAACTGGTCTCGGTTCCGGTACAAGTGCCGTGAACCTTTCCAACAGAGGCTCCTTCATCGGAGTAGAATCAGCCCAAGTCGCTGCAGACAAAGCTTACGACATGGCTGGTGTAGGTCCTGAAGATATTGATGTCGCAACCGTTCATGACTGTTTCGAAAGTGCAGAAATAATGGCTTACGAGGATCTAGGATTCTGCGATAAAGGAGACGGTAAAGAGCTCATAAGAGAAGAGCAAACCTATGCTGGCGGAGATTATCCGACAAACCTTTGTGGCGGTCTTAAATCTAAAGGCCACCCAATTGGAGCGACTGGAACTGCGATGGTTTATGAATTGAATAAACAGCTCTTGGAAAAGGCTGAACCGAGTAAGCGACAAGCTTCTATCGATAACGGTGTAGCATTAGGTCACAATGTCGGAGGAACTGGTCACTACTCTTACGTGACAATCCTCGAAAGATAAGGAGGTATG
>CAZSNS010000028.1:0-23105 GCA_964608515.1 Hadarchaeota archaeon (SeqCode) | reverse complement strand
TTTTCGCAGGATTCGGATCCGGAGCTCTCGCAGACAGAATCAAACTAGCCGAATCTAAACTCTTGCTTGCAGCCGATATAGGTTTTAGAGGAGGTGGAACTGTAGATCTTAAGAGTATCGTCGACCGTTGTTTTGAAGAACATCCGGAAGTAAGAGAGTTGATTGATACCACGATATTTTTGAAACGGGGGGATGAAGAAATCGAACTTGACGAAGATAGAGATTTGCTTTGGAGAGATGCTATCGAAAAAGGCGAATTGGAAGACTCGGAAGTGGAGGAAATGGATGCTAATGATCCAGCATTTATACTTCCTACTTCAGGAACCACTGGTAAACCGAAAGGCACCGTTCACATGCATGGTGGGTATCAGGTCCACATTTATGGTATGGGTAAGTGGATGTTTGACTTGGGTCCGAAAGATACTTGGTGGGCAACTTCTGATATTGGATGGATTGTTGGACATAGTTACATAGTTTATGCCCCTTTGCTCACTGGGTCTGCTACCATTCTTTACGAGGGCACTCCTACTTATCCTGATCCTGGAATTTGGTGGAAAACTATCGAAAAGAACAAAGTGAACAAGTTATTTACTGCACCTACAGCTATTAGAAGTCTTAGCAAATACTCCCCGGAATATTATGAAAAACATGATCTAAGTTCTTTAGAGGTCGTTTTCTCAGCTGGAGAACCTCTCAATCCTGCAGCATGGGAATGGCTTCAAAAAGAAGTGCTTAATGATGAAGTTCCGGTTATTGATCATATGTGGCAGACCGAAACTGCAGGGCCGATAATAGGTAACCCGTACGGAATTAATCTACTTCCAATTAAACCCGGATCGGCAGGAATCCCGCTACCTGGAATAGAAGCAGAAGTTGTCGATGATGAAGGTAATCCAAAAAACGCTGATGAAGAAGGAGTGCTTGTGATTAAAAAACCATTCCCGGGACTAACACCCACATTATGGGAAGGTGAAGAAAGATACATGAATGAATACTGGAGTGAAATCACAGACGCTTACTATGTAGGAGACGCAGCAGCAAAAGACGAAGACGGATACATCTGGTTCAGCGGGAGGGCAGATGAAGTACTGACAATATCAGGCCATAGGATAGGTCCTACCGATATCGAAGATGCGATTGTGAGTCATGAAGCTGTTGTAGAGTCTGCTGTTGTTGGTAAGCCAGATCCTGTAAGGACCGAGGTAGCAGAAGCTTTTGTAAAGCTGAGAGGGGAATATGAACCATCAGAAGATATGAAGAACGAAATCAGAGAAAGAGTGAGAGACAAAGTCGGACCAGTTGCTGTTATAGGCGATGTGCTTTTTGTAGATAACCTTCCGAAAACAAGAAGTGGTAAAATCATGAGAAGAACTATCAAAGACATAATGCTGGAGAATCCTTTAGGAGATATTTCCACCATGGAAGATCAGACCGTAGTTAAGGAAATTAAAAGGGTAGTGAAAAATATCGAGATAGAATGAAATCCTACCTAACAAAACAATTACTGACACGAAAAAGTATTACTATTCTTTAAAGTAAGGTTCCCTCTTCTTGATGGCCTTTTTGTAAGCTGTCCTTATCCCCTCTTCATTATCTTTCCTGACCGGAGTGAGGGCATCTACTAGATTGTCGTTTCTCATTAGACAGGGTTTCAAATAACCTCCTGAGGTCATTCGTAATCTAGTACAATATTTGCAAAATTCCGAGTTATGCATAGGATTTACGACTTCTACTTCCCCTCCGTTCACGACATATTTTCTACGTGCTTGCATCAACCATCGGGTTTTGACATCTTCAGCTTTCTCTCTGATTTTCTTTTCTATATTATCCAAGTCTTTATGATATTCTTGATATGCTTCTTCATTTTCAGGTAATACTTCTTCCAATTCAATCAGTTGCAAAATAGCACCAGTATCCAAAGCATACTCTACCAAATCATCAATCTGCTCCCCGTCATTGACATCATCCAAAACGAGCGTGTTCAACTTCACCGGATGAAGACCCACATCTAGCGCCGCCTCGATACCATCCAATACTTCATCCAAAACATTTCTCCCAGTGATTTCCTCATAAATCGAAGAATCTAACGTATCTAAACTAATATTCGCTCTATCAAGACCTGCCTGTCTCAATTCCTCAACTTTCTCAGCTAATTTCACACCATTAGTAGTTATAGACACATCATCGATTCCAGGTTGAGAAATAGCCTCAATTATTTCCACCACATCATCCCTCACAAGAGGCTCTCCACCCGTAATTTTTACCTTCTCAATCCCAAACTCCGTCCCAACCTCCACCAATTTCTCAATCTCAGCCGGACTCATCTCACGGTCCTCATCCTCACAACCCTCCTCATGACAATAAAAACAAGCCAAATCACAAGCTTGAGTCACTGAAATCCTCAAACTAGTGAGCGGCCTCCCATAATCATCCTTCAAACTTTTCAACCTCCAACTCGATTTTCTCCCCTTCCGTCCCTCGTAAGGAAGAAACCATTCCAGAAATAGTCCTAGCTATCAAATCCTTAACAAAAGGCTTGAGTGGAACCCTTTCACCATCAATCTTAAGAGAAACCGGTCCTTGGAAAGCAATACACCCATCTTTAGAAGCATCACCTTCAAAAACAGCTAAAGCAAACTCCTTACAACTATCATATCCACACTCACCACAGTCTAACCCACCCAATGGAGGCATAGCTTTTTCTTCTACTAGATCAGTCAATTCTTCTATTTTTTCTCGCTGTTTTATGACTGGTTTTTCCTCTGTGCCGTTCTCTATAAAACCGATTGTAAATTCGTCGTTCAATTTTTTAGCTTCGTTTTCATCTCGTGCGACCATGATTTTTGGAATAATTTCAGAATCTCGGAAACCTTCAACAATGACAAAATCTAATTCGTCCACTCTTCTCAGAACTTCATCCAAGCTAGCTTTCCTTTTTTCCAATTTAGTTGTTTCTTCCGGACTAACCAGAACTATTTTTTCAGCTCCCGCCTGGGCATGTCTCCAACTGTCTGTTTCTGGTTGGTCGATTGTGAAATCTTCTTTTGGAACATGTTTTATTGTTCCAACCCGATATCCACGATTTTTCAAATTTTTAACTAAATCTTCCACCACCTTAGTTTTACCGCTCTTTTTAAATCCGGCAATCCCTATTGCTTTAACCAAGATTTCCACCTCCGAACAAGTTTATAGTCACTTTTTCCTCTTCTTCTAAAATTTCTCTATCGAGAGAAACGTCTATATACCCGTCAGCGTTTGCGAGAGAGGTTATTGCACCAGACCCTTCTCTCAAAGGTTTCACAATATATTCATCCTCACTTTCGATAACACTTACCGGTACAAGTTCTCTCCGTCCACGAGCTGTCAAAACCTTTCGAGACAACTTCCCCGAAATTGTTTTCCGCTCAGGTTCTCTAACCCCAGATACTTCTCGAATATAAGGAGCCACTAACTGATCGAAAACCATAAGCGCGGATACAGGATATCCAGGGAGACCAAAGATGGGCTTATCTTCAACCATACTAACTAAAGTGGGTTTACCTGGTTTTTGAGCAAGTCCATGAATTATGACACCTGGCTCCCCCAACTGATTGATTGCTTCTGGAACGATATCTTTAGAACCAGCAGAAGATCCTCCAGAAGTTATAACTACATCATGTGAAGAGATAGCTTCTCCAACTAAGTCCTTCACATCGGAAAGTTCATCACCAACAATCCCTAAATAAGAACTCTCACCACCACATAACTCAACTGCATTGCAAATCGCAGGGCCATTGACGTCATAAAGTTCGCCAGTTTCTAGACTTTTTTCGGGTTTAACTACTTCTTCGCCTGTGGAGATAACTGCCACTTTTGGCTTTTTGATTACTTTTACTTTCTTAACGCCAGCAGCAAAAAGGGCTCCACGGACTTGGGGTGAAATTTTTTGTCCTTCTTTCGTGATGATTTCTCCTTTTTTTATCTCGGAACCCTTTGCGGAGATGTTTTCTCCGGGGGATACCGCTCTTCTAATTTCGACTTTTTCTCCCTTTTCATTAGAATCTTCAACCATGACTACAGCATCTGCTCCTTCAGGGACCACTGCTCCTGTAGCGATTTTAGCGCAATTTTCTTGAGTTATCTCAATTTGGGGTTTTTCTCCGGCATGAATCTCTCCTTTTTTGCTAAGTTCGATAGGGTTATCTTCTTCAGCTCCGAAAGTGTCTTCCCCTCTAACTGCAAAACCGTCATATACTGATCTATCGAAGGGAGGTAAATCAATTTGAGACTTAACATCCCCACTCAGGATTCTGCCGCTGGCGTTCTCTAGTGGTATCTTTTCAGTTTTTTGAGCGGGTTCATAGTATTTGGCGAATTCTTCCCGTGCTTCTTCTAATGTTTTTACTGAGAGTGGTTTGTGCATGGAAATCGCTTAAACATAACCAATTTTAGTTAAAAAACATGTCACTTTTAACAGAATTCAGTTAACAATTCAGAGGTCTGAAAGCAAAACAGAAACCCTCTCACCCTTAGAAAAACCTTCAGTATCCTCAGGAACTTTAACCAAACCATCCGCCTCAGAAATAGACCTCAAAACACTCGAACCAGTAACCCTCAACGGCGTCGCACGATAAACCCCATTTTTCTCCTCCAAACCAACCCTAACAACATCAACCCTCCCCAAAGTAGAACTAATTTTACGTTCAAGCTCAGCCCGAACCCTAACCCCAAAATCTCTAACCGACAAACCTTGCAATTCTCGCAAAGCAGGCCTCACTAATACTTCAAATGCAACCAGCGCTGCCGCAGGAAAACCTGCAAGAGAAAAAACTGGCGTATCTTCAAAAACTCCAAAAGCAGATGGACTGCCGGGACGGATAGCTACTCCGTGAAAGATCAGTTCTCCACTTTCCTTTATGGCGAGCGGAACCAAATCTTTCTCTCCAACCGAAGAACCACCTGTTAGAATCATAAGGTCAAAATCCGAAGCATTACTCAACACATTCTTGATCTTATTCAAATCATCCGGCACAACCCCTATCCTCTCAAAGACTCCTCCCGCCCGTTCCACAGCATGACCTAAAGTATAACTATTTGTCTCAGTAATTTCCCCGGGTTCAAGAGACTCTCCAGCTTCCCTAAGCTCATCACCCGTTATAGCAACACCAACTCTTGGCTTTCTCCTAACCCTAACTTCAAGATTCCCAGTGGAAGCCAACATTCCTATATCAGAAGGTTTCAAGCGACGACCCTCTCCCAAAACCAATTGTCCCTTTTCCATATCTTCCCCCCTTGGAGATACATTCTCTCCAGGAGAAACAGGGTCTAAAATCTTAATTTTAGAATCTTCCCTGATGGTTTTCTCAAACATTACCGACGCGTCGGCCCCTTCCGGAATTGGTGCTCCGGTAGCTATTTCTGCAGCCTCACCTTTCTCTATCTTTTTTTCTGGACTGGATCCGATTTCTATCGAATCTACTATTTCGAGTTCTTTCGGATTATTTTCATCGGCTCCGAAAGTATCCTCTGCCCTAACAGCAAATCCATCCATGGCGGAACGATCAAATGGGGGAACGTTAACTTTGGACTCTAAATCTTCAGCCAAAATCCTCTGGAAGGCTTTATCGAAAGAAACTTTTTCGGATTCTAAAACTTCAATTTTTGAAAGTATTAACTCTATGGCTTTGTCGAGCCTAGTATATTCGGAAAAACCCTTTTTTCTAACATCCATTTCACTCACGGGCATGTTTCACTATATGACCAAGATCGGACAAGATTAAATCCATTCCTACATCAACTGAATTTGGAGCTCCGGGAAGACAAAAAACGGGTTTTCGATTAGCTATGCCAAGTGTGGCTCTAGTGATTATTCCAGGTATTCCAACCAATTCGAAACCTTTCCGTCTTAAAGTTTCTCCAAAACCTGGCAATTCTTTATCAAAATATTTTTCCGCAACTTCAACAGTAATATCCCTTTCAGCTATACCGGTCCCTCCCGTCGTTATTATGGCATCTATTTCCGAATCGTCTAACCAATCCTCTAATAACTCCTTCAAATCGTCTTTTTCATCCGGAATGATAACACGTTCAGAAGTATGACCAGCATCCTCCAAACTTTCTTCTATTATCTGACCCGACTTATCCTCATCTCTACCCTCTTCCATAGCAGCAGAACGAGAGTCACTGACTGTAATCACTCCTACATGTAAATCCTCAGGTGCTTCCTTCCTATGTTCTTCAGCAGTCATTTTTTCACCTTTTCTTCAACACGAATATCCATTATCCTAGTATTAGGATATTGCCCTTCCTCATCCTTTTCAAACCCTTTAACCATATCCCATACCGTAAGAAGAGAAGCCATAACCCCTGAAAGAGCCTCCATCTCCACACCAGTCTGACCTTCACTCTTAACCTCAACTTTTACCTCAACTCCATTTTCTTGAAGATTAAAATCCACCTCAGCACCCGTTATAGGAATAGGATGAGTAAGCGGAACTATTTCAGTGGTATTTTTTATAGCCATTATACCAGCCGTCTTAGCAACAGATAAAACATCACCCTTAGGAACATCACCATCCTTTATCTTCTCAACAGTATCGTTTTCAAGTTTGATGAATCCAGATGCTATTGCCTTGCGATTCACATGATCCTTCCCACCAATATCAACCATTTGAGTCAACCAATCACCAGCCTAACAATCTAGTCCGAGAACTAAAAATCTAATTGTCTATAGACCTAAACAGATTCTTATGCCACCAAAAGTAAACCAAAAATGGTGAAAAACAGTGAATTTTAGCGAAATACTTATCTATTTGGCCCTCATCGCCATAGTCTTAGTCGTAATCTTCTTCTTTTTCAGGAGGAAAATTGTTCAAGATAAGAAAGAGAAACTTAAAGAACTCAAGGAAGATTTTAAGGGGGAAGTTCCGCTCAAGAAGGAAACCGATGAAGATAAGAAGGTTTTAGATGAAATTTCTGAAAAAATAGAAAATGCCGGAGAGGAAGGAAAAGAATCTGTGGAAATAACTCTCGACGAAGGATTCGATATTAATTTAGAAGCTCCGGATGTTTTTTCGCTTGAAACACCTAGGACATGTTTATACAAATCATTCAAAAATGGAAAATTCGAAGATATAGAGCAAAGTGAGAAAGGAGTAAAACTGTATTTCCGTTAATTAGGAGAAATCAGTAACTGTGTTTAAAGAAAATAGGAAATAAAGAGGTTACTAGTTAGTTAATGATTATTTCTAATTGGACAGTTTTGCGTCTTCCCAACTATCAAGGAGAAGATTATCTCTCTTAGTCACTATTTTACTTGTAATGTCGATGGGACAATTCTTGACACAGGAGCGACACCCTACGCATTTTTCATAATCCGGAACAATTATCTTATCATCTTCCATCTCTAGTATTCCCGTACCTCCACTTTCACAAGCTTCTACGCATTCTCCGCAAAGTTTTGGACATTCTATCGATATCTTACTAGTTTCTTTCTCTTCGTCTATATCCAAATCCAATCCTACAGCTTCTTTAACGGCTTTTCTAACTAAGTATCCCGCTCGATGCAATATTGTTTCACTCAAAACAGGATCTTCCATCATATCCCCAGTACAAGGATGAGAATGATGGGCCTCGCTCACTTTCTCTTCCAGTTCTAAAATATCGTCAGTATCAAAAGAAACAGGTCCCCCCTCTATATTTTCGGCGACGGAATCAGTGCTTCCACATGGAGCACTCACTTCAACTTCTACATCAACTATCTCGCCGTCTTCAACCTCGGCAGTAATTGAAGGTCTGCCTATTTGATATTCTTGAATAAATTGTGCGATCGTGTCCCTACCTTTCGGTTCTAGTGAACAGAATGGTCTGGGAAAAGCGACTTCAACTCCTTTCTTTTCTATCCTATTCTTTGTCTGATTCAATATACCTAGAGGATACCAGTTCGAATCCTCAATAGGTACTATCACTGCTTTTGCCCCTGTCTCTTCTGCTAGAATTGGAAGAGCTTGAATGTACATATCTACACCGATTGCTATTATAACGTCGCAAGATGCAGGTATGTTTTCGGGTAGGTTATTTTCGACTTCGTCGATGAAATTAGGACTTGAAACTTGAACGTCACTAGGAACTTTATCTAATCCAACTATATTTTCTGCTTTCTCCGGGTCTTTTTGTAAATACTCGACCACTCTTTTGGCAAACTTATCATCATATATAATATACACATCTAACATCTTAACACCTCCTTATTGGAAACCCTCTATCATCAAGATTCGAACTCAATCCGATGCATGCAAATATCGTCCCCTTTCCCTACACTACTTTCTCTTGTAATTTCACAATCTGGTAACACATTTTTTACTATCTCTTTATGCATCTCACAGAGCTCTCCTGAAAACTCCTCTACAACATCCCCAAACACGCAATTTCTATATTCAAGATAGTAGTACCCGTTTTCCTCAGATATTTGAGGATAGAATCCATATTCATCTAATGATTCAATGAAATCCTTTAATCTCTCTTCACCTGACATTTCCCCACCATTCGGAGACAACTTTTGAGCGAACTCAACCGCTACTTCAGATAAAATATTTTCAAGTTCATCTTCACCATGTTTTTCTCTAATTTCTCTAGCAAGAAGAACAAATAAATCGTGAGTCTTTTGAGGAAATACTTTTGCTCCAGCTGTAGTCATCGTATACATTTTTTTCGGCCTTCCTCTGGAGGCTTTTTCGAAGTAGTGGTCTACTAACCCTTGTTGCTGGAGTGTATCTAAGTGTCTTCGGATTGCGCTCTCGTTAATCCCTAGTTCCTTTTCCAAATCTAAGGCTGTGAGGTCTTCTGTGAGTAAAAGTGTAAGTATTGATGCTCGGGTTTTGTGTAGGGGCATTTCGGAATTATCTATTGAGTTCATGGTTATGCAAGTATCCTTTAGTCTGGAACCTTTATATATTTTACTCACTATATACACAATAAAAGTTGTAAATATTAGTTCTGAGGATTAAAGACGCTAAAAGTGAAAAAGACGTAAATAGGAATAACTCCCCAAACCATCTAAAAACTCCAAGAAATGGAAAAATTAAATATTTGAATATAAATTCAAAAAAGAAGTGTAAAAAATGCAAGTTGCCGCTAAAAGCAAAAAGAAGAAAAAAGAAGAATTACCCTCCATGGACGTAACAGAAAAGGATCTAGAAAAAATCAACTCCATGTTGAACGAATATGGTCGAGAAAGAAGCTCAGTTATGAATATACTACACGAAATGCAGAATGAATATCATTATTTGCCGAAAGAGCTCTTAGAAATCGTTTCCAGAGAATTAGAAATACCTTACAATCAAGTCTTCGCTTTAGGAACATTCTATGATGCATTCTTTATGAAACCTCTCGGAGAGTACAGAATAGACACCTGTATGGGTACAACTTGTTATAACGAAGGTGCACCTGAAATAATACAAGCTCTAGAAGATTATTTAGAGGTAGAACAGGGAGATACAAGAGAAGACGGTCTTTTCACCTTACTAGACGTACATTGTATAGGATGTTGTTCCATAGCTCCAGCCATGAGAATAGACGCCAAAAACGGTGAAGAAGTCCACGGATATCTAACCCCTGAAAAAGCAGTCGAGATTGTAAAAGAAATTGAAGAAACCGAAAAAGAGAAACTCAAAATAACAGACGAACTAATCCAAAAAGTCCTCGACTACATAAAAGAAAAAGAAGGAAAAATCGAAATCCCAACCGCCGCCGAAAATCTAGATTTGAAAGAAAAACATCTAGAAAAAGTAATCGAGGAAATGGAAGAAAGGGGTATCATACGAAAAGGGGGTTGAAAAATGAAAATAAAAACACAGTCAGATTTAGAAAAAATAGCAAAAGAAGGAGAAGAACTGATTTTTCCAAAAAAACCCAAATTTAGGATTGGGGCTGCCTCCTGTGGTTTAGGTGCTGGGGCCCAGGCCGCGATGGATGCGGTTGATGATGCTAGAATTCCAGAGAAGATAGGTAGGTCTTCTATAGTTGGATGTATTGGAGCTTGTTATGCAGAACCTTTGGTTGAGTTGTATATTCCGGGGAATGCTAGAGTATTATATCGGGATGTGAATCCTGAGAAGGGTCAGGAAATTATGGAGGCGGCAGCGGATGGTCGTATTATTGAGGATTATGTTTTTTGTAAGATTGAGAATGAGTATTCTCTTCTAGAAGACACGGTTAGAGATTTGTCCGATTTTCCAAAAAATGGTGATATAGAGTCACCATTCGAAGAAGATTACCTGGACAAAACCTTGGAAAAATTTCCTTCAATTGATGATCTTGATTATTTTGATAAACAGAAAAAAGTCGTTCTTAGAAATACAGGATATATCAATCCTGAAAAGATAGAGGAATATATAGCTCGTG
Organism: Hadarchaeota archaeon (SeqCode); assembly: GCA_964608515.1. Lineage (GTDB taxonomy): Archaea > Hadarchaeota > Hadarchaeia > Hadarchaeales > JAGGTB01 > CAYLJV01. Next base: position 12,725 of record CAZSNS010000028.1, on the reverse strand, counting down.
GAGGCTATTCCGCTCTTAACAAAGCACTTCAAATGACTCCTGACGAGATAATAGAGGAAATTTCCGAATCTAAACTCAGAGGTCGAGGAGGGGCCGGTTTCCCAACCGGGAAAAAATGGAAACTTGCAAAAGAAGCTGATAGCGATACGAAATATATAATTTCTAACGGGGACGAGGGAGACCCAGGAGCGTACATGGATAGAGTCGTCCTAGAGAGCGACCCTCACTCCATGATAGAAGGAATGATTATCGGCGGTCATACAATAAACGCTGAGAAGGGTTACATTTTTGTGCGTAACGAATATCCAAAAGCGATCGAAAGATTGGAAACAGCTCTGGAACAGGCTCGAGATTATGGAATTTTAGGAAATAACATAATGGAATCAGGATTCGATTTCGATATAGAAATTAGTAAGGGTGGAGGAGCCTTTGTTTGTGGTGAAGAAACCGCGCTGATGTCGGCAATTGAAGGAAAACTACCTACACCTAAACCTCGACCACCCTACCCTACAGAATCAGGTCTCTGGGGAAAACCGACTATTATAAACAATGTAAAAAGTTGGGGTAATATTCCGGTCATAATAAACAGAGGATCAGAACTTCTAGCAAATATGGGAACGGAAAAAAGTGGTGGAACCAAAGTTTTCTCCCTTGTCGGAAGTGTAGAACGAAGAGGATTAATCGAAGTTAAGCTCGGAACCTTATTGAAAGAAATCGTTGCCGATATTGGAAATGGTGATTTAGAAGAAGTAAAAGCAGTGCAAACAGGAGGCCCATCTGGTGGTTTTGTTCCTACAAAATCTTTGGATATCCCCCTAGATTATGAAACATTGACAGAGCTAGGTACAATCATGGGGTCTGGAGGTCTTGTAGTAAACGATAAAGATGCGTGTATGGTGGACATGGCTAAGTATTTCTTGAATTTTACGATGGAGGAGAGTTGTGGTCAATGCACTCCTTGTAGAGAGGGATTGGAAAGAATGCATGATATTTTGATGAATATAACCGAAGGGGAAGCTAGTATGGATGATTTGGATCTTCTTAGAGAACTTGCTTCTTATATAGAAGACGCTTCCCTTTGCGGATTGGGCAAAACCGCACCTAGACCTATTCTCACAACTTTAAATCATTTCGAGGAGGAGTATGAGGAACATATTGAGGAGGAGTATTGTAGAGCCGGGGTTTGTGAATTTGGAGGTGGAGATGAAGATGAGTAAAGTCAGCTTAGAGATAAATGGTAAAGAAATCGAAGCGGAAGAAGATAAGACCATCTTAGAAGTAGCTAATGAGCATGATATAGATATTCCAACTCATTGTTATAAGAAACCTTATGAACCTGCTGGTCTTTGTCGAATTTGTGTTGTTGAAATCACGCCGCCGGAAGGTTCTTCAGAACTTCACACCGCTTGCACTTATCCCGTTCAAGAAGGTTTGGAAGTGGAAACGGATACTGAAAGAGTTGAAAAAGCTCGAAAACTCTCCGCAGAACTATTACTCGCAAGATGTCCAAACTCTAACGCAGTAATAGAATTGGCCGAAGAGGTCGGGGTTGAAGAAACAAGGTTTTCCGAGAAGAACCTAAACTGCACACTTTGCGGCTTATGTGTGCGAACCTGCCGAACCGTAACTGGTGACAATGTGATAACCTTTGTAGGAAGAGGGCCTGACCGAGAGGTTATGACTCCTTTTGAAATTTCGCCTGAGGAGTGTGAGGGTTGTGGCGCTTGTGGTGAGATTTGTCCTACGGATGCTATTGAGATGGTTGAGGTTGATGAAGAATAAGGTGAAAAGAGTGAAAAAACTACTATTGTTTTGGAGGTGTGGAATTTGAGTGATGAAAAATTTATTGTGATCGGTGGTGATGCGGCTGGGATGAGTGCTGCTAGTAAGGCTAAGAGGGAAGATCCGGATTTAGATGTGATAGTGTTTGAGAAGCAAGAGTATGTGTCTTTTGGTCTTTGTGGTCTTCCTTACTATATTTCCGGAGTGGTAGAGGATTTGGATGATTTGGTAGCTGTGGATCCGGAAGAGTTTCGGGAGAAGCGTAATATTGATGTTCGGACTAACCATGAAGTTTTAGATATTAACCCTGAAAAAAAGACTGTTTTGATTGAAGATGAAAACGGGGAAAAACTTGAGGAGGATTATGATAAGCTCCTGATCGCTACTGGAGTTCATGCTATAGTTCCCCCTTTGGATAATATTGATTTAGATAATATTTTCACTCTTCACTGGCTAGACGACGGGAAAAAAATAAAGAATTATGTTGAAGAGAACTCTCCAGAAAAAGTAGTTTTAACTGGAGGATATATCGGGATGGAAATGGCAGAAGCTTTCAAAGAACTAGGATTGGACATCACTGTCCTATCCAAAGATGAAAAAATCCTGCCTATGGTCGATGAAGAAACAATTGAACCGTTAGAGGAAGAACTTGAAAAGAAAGACGTAGAGCTTAGAAAAAACTCTGCTATTGTTGGTTTCGAAGGAGATGAAAATGGCAAAGTTCGAAAAGTTTTGACTGAAAGCGGAGAAATAGAAACGGATTTTGTTTTACTTAGCGTAGGGGTAGAGCCTTCTTCTGAACTTGCAGAGAAAGCTGGTGTTGAAGTTGGGAAAACTGGAGGGGTTGTGGTTAATGAGAGAATGGAGACTAGTGTAGAAGATGTTTATGCAGCTGGTGATTGTGTCGAGACAAATCATATACTTACTGGAGAAGGAGTGAATATTCCTCTCGGAGATACAGCCAACAGACAAGGAAGGGCCGCTGGGACAAATATCGCAGGTGGAGATGTTACTCTTCCCGGTCTCTTGGGAACTGCAATAACTAAAGTTTTTGACTTCGCTATTGCTCGAACAGGTCTTAGCGAAGCTGAGGCGGAAGAATCCGAATTTGATTATATAACTACTAAGATCAAAGCACCTTCTCGCGCATTCTATTATCCGGGTGGGAGTGAAATTACAGTTAAGATGATTGTTGAGGAAGACACAGGAAGGCTTCTAGGGACTCAAATGGCTGGAAAAGAAGGAGTTTCCCAAAGAATAGATGTCGCAGCCTCCCTAATTTATAACGAAACAACAGTTAATGAAATTCAAAAACTTGACCTAGCTTACGCTCCACCTTACTCACCACCATGGGACCCATTACAAACCGCTGCCAAGGTTGCTTCAAGTAAACTTGGAGGTGACTAGATGAGCGAAGACAAAGAAATGGAACTTGAAATAAAAGACGAAACGGCAAGGGCCGATAAAGAAACGCAAATAGAGAATATGATTGAGGATAACACTGGTAAGGTTTTGCAAGTGCTTCGGGATAGAGATTATGAAATTATTGAACCTAGTCAAAAAACCGAACCTGAAAAAATAACTGGGACTAAAAAGAAAGCATCACAAGAAGAATCAAAAAGTAGAGTTATAGGTTTCAGCGGGAAGGGTGGCGTAGGAAAAACTACGTTGGCTTCACTCTTACTTAGAATAATTACAGAATCAGATTCTCCTGCTGTACTGGGTGTGGATTCAGATCCTAATACTTGCTTCCCAGATGTTTTGGGAGCTGAAGAGTATCAAACTCTAAGTGAAATGATTGAGGGATACAAAGGTGGTAGGCTTCCGCCTAGGAAGTTTCAACAGGAGTTCAATACTTTACTTTTGAAAAATGAACAAGAAGGTTATGATCTGCTCCCGATGGGTAAAAGTGAAGGCCAAGGTTGTTATTGTTCAGTGAATAATCTTTTGCAAAGTGCTTTTCAAGAATTCGTATTGGAAGGCGACTATTCCTATGATTATGTAATAGTGGACTGTGAAGCAGGTATAGAACACATCTCCCGAAAAACATCATCATTCCTCAACGATCTCGTTATAGTCTCCGACGGATCACGAATGAGCGTTAACACGATAAGAAACATTTACGAAACCAGCCAAGATGTTGAAATAGATATAAACAACATCTACGTCATCGCCAACCGAGTAAAAGACGAAAACGTCCTAGGAGAAATCAAAAAACTCACAAAAGAACTCGACATGAAATTCCTAGGCACAATACCAGAAGATTCAGAACTCAAAGAATTAAACTACAAAGGAAAACCAATCTTCAACCTATCAAAAGATTCCGCCGCCTATCAAAAAATGAAAGCAATAACTCAAGAAATAATATCAGAAGAAAAAGAGAAAGAAAAATAAAAATTTATTCTTCTTCAGGCGGCCAATTGTCTGTAAGGAAGTCTTTTATTCCTGAGGAGTCTTTTGGTCCGACAAGTACGTTCCAGCCTGAATCTACTTCTATTTGTCCTGAAAGTACTGCTGCGTTTCCGGGCAATATCATTGTGCGATGATTAACCGTACCTTCAAAGTCTTCTTCATCAATCGCTTCCACAACTTTATCCGCAGTCATCATGTCTCCTGCAACTGCTGATGTCACGGAAGTTCCATCTGTATCGACTGGATAGATGTAAGCATCTATTCCCTCACAGTCTCCTTCTACGGTGTAGTAAGTTAGAGCAAAGTTTGTAGTGATCAGAATCGGAGAATCTTCATCCGGATCACCAACTTCGTGAAGTTCCGGGTCCACACTTGCAGGATTTCTCGGATCTTGATAAAGATCTTGTCTCAAAACTAATGGAGGCATTAGTGACCAAATTTCATCAGAATGATAAATCAAAGCATCTATCCCATTTCCAATCAGAGAACAACTTATTGTTCCTTCCATGAAAGCAGCATCGTTCTCATCCTCTTCCGACATCCAAGCCGTTGCTGGAATACCTAAAAGCGGGAATCTGAGAGGTTCAAACTCGTCCTGTATCGCAGCTCTTCTCAATTTTACTAGCCTGTTTGTCGTTTCTCTGAGGTTTTTCGGGTTCGTAACAGGATCCAAAACTATTTGATCATCTTTGACCTCTTTTGCCATCGCTCTTGTAGATATCTCAATAATTTCGTCAATATCCGAGGAACTTATCACCATCGGACAATCATTTTCTATAGCAAGGTCTGAAACTTCTTCCCAATTCTCTAGCGTCGCAGCGTAGAGAAGAGGTCTTCTATCATCTAACACTTCAAGTCCGCTTTCTAAAACATCAGGATTATAACAGCATAAAACAAGTGGATAATCGGTATTTTCATCCACTAATTCAACTTTCTCTTTAAAGGTGGATGGATCCTCACTTTTTGCTCTTACAGCTATTCCATCAAAACTGAGTGTTTCACCAATCTTTATCCTGCTATAATTTGTAATCCATTGAACTTTTTCAACCAATTCATCCTCATCCATCTCATCATGAACATCAATAATCATACCCGTTTGGTTAAACCAAGTTTTTTCGTGCCGATACATAACCTCCTCCCCACCAAGCGTGAAAGAGTTTTCACCAGTTCCAATCTCAATTGGCCTTACCGGCGGTGTTAATAATTCTATCAGATCCTCTCTTTGACTTTCGTTTTCAGGTTCTGTCATGGGAGGACAATCATCGACTTCAGCTCTTCTTTCAATCAGTTCGGTTGCGAAACCCATGCAGGTCTTAACTCCGCAATCACCACAATTATCGCCCGGAAGCATTCGATAAACATCCATTGGACCAATTTCCATAGGCATAATATCACCTTAAGCTTGAGTCACCCAATCTTGAGGATTAGATAAACTCTCCATCTCCCCAGACAAACGCTCCACCATATCCTTTAAAACCATAACAGCTCTCGGATGAAGAGCCATAAGCACATCCGAACCAGCCATAATCATAGAAAGTCCGGTAAATACTTCCCAGAGCGGGCCTCTGAACTCTCGGGGACCCCAGTCTTCACCATATTTCTCTTTGGGCACTTCTGCACCCATCCAAGCTTCACGAGCTCCCCACGCATTCGTAACTCCGTTACTTATCGGGAAGTCTAATTCTTCATCTCCGCCTAATCCAGACATTCTTATTCTTTTAAGCACGGAGAAGGAATATTCTATTCCATAACCTAGCCCGGCTGTTGTTGGGTCCATCACTATCCGGTCTCTATCTACTCCGTAATTCATTAATCGTCTGTTGAGTTCTTTTTGAAGGTTAATATCTATAGTGGTCCAGGACAAAATGTTGTGATTATACTCCATAGCAGCATCAGCTATAGTTTTCCAATCAAGGTCTAAAGTAGCAGAGGCTAGCAAGCATCTTTCACCTTCAGCCGCTTCAGCTGCCGCTTCCAAAACTTTCGGATCTTTATCTGGGTTTCCACTACCACCTATCACAAGCGGAACATCAACAGCTTCCAACACATCTTCTACAGTTTTAGCCGCTTCTTTTGGAGGTGTATCTGCCCCTTTCGGGTCTGTTGATGTGAGATGAATAGTCACCATTTCCGCCCCATATTCGTCGACTGATTTTTTCGCCCATTCACCAGGCTTTCCAATAACATCCTCATAATGTTTGCTAATCACACCTGGTAGAGGCTCTTCACGATCGAAAGTATCAAAAGTAACTACAGGAGTTTGGGGATTCTCCCCATCTGGATAGAAAGGAAGCAGTTTTTCTCCTCCTAAAGTAACAGTTTTCTTACGAGTCCCACCTTCAGAAGAAGTCGCACCCATCTGAACTTCTTGAATCTGATTATCCCACTCTTTTATAATAGGTTCATACTCTTCTATTTCCACTTCTTCCTCAGCACCGGGAGCCTGAGGCATTATTTGAGAAACAGCTTCTTGAGAAATTTCAAATTCGAGGTCTCCCTCTGCGTCGAGGTCGACCCCTTCAAGAACTATTTCGTCTTCTTCAAGGTCGATAGACTCCATGCTTTCAAGAGCTTCTTTCAACACTTTTTGGATTTTATCCTTGTCATAAAGTTTCATGATTATCTCCTTTAGGAAATGTTTCAGCTCTTCGTCGCGGAGTTAATTTACGAACTCTGAAAGGCCTTACTCATCTTTCTTTTTTATAGTTAGTTTGTCGACATGTATCGTCGGATTTTCTAGAGACACTTTCAACTCCACTCCACCGGCTGGCGCTGCACCGCCAGTCGCTTGAGCTTCTACTTCTTCAGTTTCTTCTTCAGTTTCTGGTTCTTCTTCAACTTCTAACTCCATGGCCATTTTTAAATCTCACCTCTTGCCCAGCGGTAATCAAGATCATCTAGGTAACCTCCTGGTTCTCCACCAAGAGTACCTCTATCTTTCATTTCATCGATTACGGTTCTGAATTGAACCTGATTCATTCCAAGATCTTCCGCAGCTTGTTCCGGATCTATACTTCCACCCTGTTCTTTGATGTAACTAACTACTTCTTTTATCAAACTATCATCGACATCGATCCAACGTGTAGTGACAGGATGTTCTCTCTCTTCAATCAAGTCTTCTAGTTCGTCCACATTTCTGGTCTCTTCTTCTGTGACTATGTCATCATATACCTCGTCAGGAATCACGTCTTGAAGTTCTTCTTTGATCTCCTTCGGCATCCATACCATTCTCTTCCAACCACCGTCTCCTTGTAGGAATTTTGGTGAACGCATATATTCAATCGCTCCTCCAAGGAATCCATAGGCCTGTTGTCCACCGCCGACAGTGCTAGCCATCGATGAGAATGGAATTCCTAGTGGTGTTTCTCCTTCAAAGTCTCTATGGATAAATCCGATTCCATCTACTTCTGGAATATAGAAATAAATCCCTTCGAAACATCCACAAGACGTGTGAACATATTCGAAAATTGTGTGCATTCGGAACCTTTCATTGGCACCATCTGTCTTTTCTTTGATAGCTTCGTTTGCACCTGTAAACTCCCTAGCAGGATCATCTTCGTTTACAATTTCTCCCTTTTCTACTTCGAAATAGGGACCTTCTGGATCTACTGTTGCAGCTGCTTGTCCATCAAGGTAAGTGATTGCTCCGCAAAGACTAATTCGGTCCGGTGTTATGATACAAGCGTGGTCCGGGGCGAAAGATTGACAGAGAACGCAACCGTAAAATTTGTCTACATCCTCTTCATGAAGGTCACGGACTCTTTCATCTCTGGCTGTCCAGACATCTTGTGCTTCTTCCAGATTCTCTTCAACTTCTTCTTCGTTGGTGTAGTAAGTGATTTCAATTTTATCTATGAAAGTCTGTTCTGTTTTGTACATTTTCATGATGGCTTTACCGAGTTTTTCTAGTGAATCTAGTCCCTCTTCGAAATCTTCTTTGGATAACCTCATCCAGACATCTCCTCTCTGGTTGAGGTGCATTATTCCATGGGTGTAGTTACAGAATTCGTGGTGTCTTCTTTCGATAACCGATTCCAAGTTTTTCGGGTCCAATTCTTCTGTAGGTTCGATATAAACGTCGATTCGTACGCCGAGCGCCATGGAGGTTCCTTCTTCAATATCACCAAGGTCTGGTCCTACGATGTTTACTGCTTCATCTTCTACATCATCAGGATCTTCGGCAGCTCTGACAAGTTCATAACCGGCGTTGCCTGTTCCGCCAAACTCTACGTAATATTCGTCGCCTCGAACTCTTTCACCTTCGTACATAGGACCTATGTCGACAGGGATTATCTCATCCCAATCTGTTTCGAGTAGTGACATTTGGTAACCTCCTTTTAGCTTTGCTCATAGGTTATTCAATATTTCTTTTAACTCTTTTTCCCATTTTTCTGTGTCGGGAGTATTCTTGAAAGAAAAGTCTGCATATTGGTGATGTCTATAATCAAGACTAACAACTGTTTCAACACCATATGCTCGTAAACCTGAGAAAACTCTTGTTCCGATATGATAAGGAATTCCAGCAAAAAGGATGTAATCAAATTCGTCCCCGACTTCATCACTTAACCTGTTCAATATTTCCATAAGTGCCAAACGCTCATCCGCTTCTATATCCAAATCATTAGAACCGGCAGATTCCGTCTTGTAAACTGTAGCGTCCGTCTTATCAATTATCCCTTTCAATGTTTCTTCAGGATATTTAGCAACTTCAGAACCAAGAACTAGAAGAACACCTTCAGCCCGACTCATCATGTTTCCGATAGCTGTGGGTCTAAGTTCGGTAGCTTTTTTTCTTCCGGATGTTTCTCCATACATATAGGCTTCAGGCAATATTTTTCCTCCTTACTGAACCTTCCCTAATCCTTCTTCAATTTCGTCTTCGTCGAGAAGAGTTGGTTGACTTCCACCGTATTTCTCTTTCTCCCATCTGTCGTCCGCTTCAAGCATATCCATAACATCTTTCCTATGCTTCATGGGAACGTCTTGTTCTCTTCGGACATACATGTATAGGTCTGGTGGATATTCTTCATCAAAGTATTTGTTATACAAATCGATATAGTGTGAAAGTTTGATTTGCCTGCCAGCATCCGTGTCAGCTGGTCTGATACACATTTTAACTGATTTCACAATAAGTTCGCCAGGAGTTTCAGCATAATGGGCTAAGTGTTCTGGAGCTGGAGCTATGGTGAATTGTTCATCTGGATCTCTCTTATTATTTACCTCCCAGGTTTCGGGTTTGTCCTTCCGTCCTAATTGAGATCTTCCATATTCAGAACAACGAGGTCCAAGAAGGACTGGTATTCCTAGTCTTTGTACTCCGTTAGCTATAGAGACTGCTTTTTGGGAGTATGCCCCCCATGATATTCCGACTGCACCGACTCTGTTTAGAATGTAGTCGGCTATTTCTTTGTAGTTGGCTCTCAGTCCCATTCTTGCGAAAATGTTTGCAATTTTGATTGTTGCTCCAGTGATGTGAGCATTTGAAACGCATGAACCTGTGTTTAGTACTCCTCCGGCATCGAACACTCCGGGGAATTCTTCGTATATTGATTCTCCGTCTTCGTTTTCGAATAGGGCTATGTCCATTGCGTGACATCCGCTAAGTACAACTATGTAATTCCGTTTTGCTAGTTCTCTAGCCACTGTGTATAACGGTTTTCTAAAGCTTTCTTCTGAATCTGGATAGTTCGAACAACCCACCATTGCTACTACGCCAGGTATTTCACCCATAACAATTGGAGATCCTACATCTCTAATCTCAGTATCTCGAATAGGTCCTCTTCCTACTCTCATCTTATAGTCTTCTTCTTTAACTCTATCTTCAGCAGCTTTTTCCATTGCCTTCATTATCCCTACATCATTTGGACAAGCTTCATCACACCTGCCACATCCAATACAGTGATTCATGTAAAGGTCAGCTAATTTTTCTAGGTTGCCTTCTTTCGCCGCTTCCATTGAAGCTGATATTGGCAAATCATTTGGGCAACTTCTATCACAAGAGCTGCAAACTACACAATCATCTAAGATACCTTTTACCTCATCTTCGTCTGGGGTGGTCTTTATATCTTCTCTTTCATCAGATATTTCTTGGGCTACTCTAACTGAGACTTCTCCTACTTTTTCTAAATCAGTAATTAAGACTCCAACTTGTCCCTCCACCAAATCTTCAACAATTTCATCTACAGGATCGTCAGAACGATCTGGAAGACCGAAACAAATCTTAGAAGTTGTAGCTATCACTTTACTTCCAACTTCCTTAGCTTCTCGTAAAGTATCCGCTCTAACACATTGCTCATCCGTTACAATTACATCAGCAACTCCCGACCTGATGAATTTAAGAGCGCTAGCTAGAGATCCTATGACTTTCGGATGTGTGTCAATTCTAGTCATATCAAGAACAGTGCAACAAAGACCAGAAATTTCAACATCATCCCACAACTCATTTTCTTCTGCATAATGAATTATGTCCTCTGCCCCTACAACGTTATGTCCATAAACCAAAACATTTGGTTTATCTTTATCCACAGAACCCATTCCAGTGTCTACAAGTGGAGCTTCAGGATCACCTCTTGGCATGTCATAAGCGGCTATTTGAGCTATATCGGCTACTTCCATTCCTACATGGTCTAACATTCCTACGTTTAGTGCTTTTGATTCGAAGTCAATATACTCCCCTTCTTGTCCTGTGTGAAGTGCATTGGTCGCTTGGACAATCTCTTCTTCCACATAATTCAAAATTCCTCTGAGATCGCCCAGGGTTTCGGGTTTGGTTCCACAAACTAATCTGATGTTGGGGGCTTCGACATCCACGTGGTCACCCATATCAAGAGGTACGTCGGGTCCGAATTTTTCTATTGCATCATCTACAACATCTCGAGCGTGGGCTGTGTGAGCTGATGCACCCCAAGTTGCTCGCATAAGTGTTTTTCTTCCACCTTGATCTTCTAATCTTAATCCACAAGCGCCCTCTTTACCGTCTGAGAGGTCACAAACTCCGAAGGCACAGAAACAACATTGAGAACAAGCAGGATGATATTGAGGTTTGTATCTCTCTAGTAATTTAAGATCCCAATCACGAAGACCAATCAACCCAGGGAAGGGTGTTGGCCCCATTGGTTCCCAGTCTTCAGTTTCATCAATTGTTTCTCCGATGCTGAGGTCAAGATCTTCTATAGAAAGATTATCGGATTCCAATTTTCCTATTCGTAATCTATCTTCAGACATGGGTTAAACCTTTGCTCCTATATTTTTCACCCAGACTTATATGATTATTGGGTTGATTCTAATATTATAACGCCGTTATAAAAATGTTATGCTTTTCAAAAATGAAAATTAAAAAGATAGCCTAATTTCAAAAGAAACCCCCTTCATCCTCCCACAGGTTCATGAGGCAAAATCCTAGGCCACCCCGCATTTTTTTCTACTGTTACTCTTACTCCATATACTGATTCTATATTCTCAGGTGTTAACACTTCATCCTTGCCTACGGCAAAAATTTTTCCTTCTTTCAACATTGCAATTTTGTCACTATACCTAGCCGCCAGATTTAGATCATGCATTGCCATCACTATCGAAATTCCTTTCCCTGTCTGTTCTCTAACGATATCTAAAACTTCCAGTTGGTGTCTAAGATCGAGACTGCTAGTAGGTTCGTCTAATAGCAAAACTTCAGGATTTTGAGCGATTGCTCTAGCTATCAAAACCTTTTGTCTCTGCCCTCCACTAATCTCCCCTATATCCCTCATCGCAATATCTTCCAGATCAAGCTTTTCTAAGACTTTGGAAGCAACTTCTAAATCTTCATCTCCAGGTTTCCACCCACCGTGAGGTTTTCTACCCATTAAAACAGTGTCAAAAACAGTAGTAGGAAAACTCTCAGTTCCAGCCTGCGGAACGTGTCCTATCTTTTTCGCAATATCCTCTTTATCTAAGTTTTCTAATTCCTCACCTTCAATTAGAATTCTTCCTTTTTCCGGCTCCAAAATCCCGTTTATACATTTAAGGAGTGTTGTCTTACCTGAAGCGTTAGGACCGATAATCGCTAATGTTTCTCCTTCTTCAATCTGGAGATTCACAGCTTCTAGGACAGGCGTGCTATCGTACGAAAACTCTAAGTTTTCAATTTCTATCTTCACCAATATTCCCTCCCTTTCACAACCAAATATATGAACAATGGCGCACCCAAGAAAGAAGTCAAAATCCCGACCGGCAGAACCATCGGAGCAATCACAGTCCTTGCAACAGTATCTGAAGCCAAAAGTAATACTGCTCCAAGAATGCAAGAAGAAGGAATCAAATACCTCTCATTACCTCCAATCAATCTTCGAACCATATGAGGCACCACTAGCCCTACAAAACCTATTATACCTACAAAGGAAACAATTAGAGCAGTCACGAAACATGAAATAAGCATACCATAAAGCCTTAATTTCCCCACATCTACACCTAGACTTTTCGCAGATTCATCTCCCGAATCTAACACATCATAATCCCAACTCTTGCGGAGAAAATACGCAGAGGACGGAATCACA
>CAZSNS010000027.1:0-24378 GCA_964608515.1 Hadarchaeota archaeon (SeqCode) | reverse complement strand
TTTCCTCCAAATCATTCAGAAAAAGAGAAAACTAAAATCACTTGCGGAGGTACTGCACTTTTAATTATTTTTAATTTCGTCGTAACTTGTGGGAAAATAGATTTTTAGCACCAGAATGCCAATAACTGACCGGGTGAATAAGGAATGCCTTTCGAGTCTGGATTCCTGGAATCTCCTTGTTTTAGAGAGGGTCGGCGATTGGGTTGTAAAAGAGCCTGTCGAAGTCTCTGTTCACTGAACTCTAGGTCTCCGGGTTCATTTTCCCCCCTTCAAGGCTAAACTCATAAAGTCACTCTCAATAATGAATTCTCTATATCCTATCAAGCCACAGTCTAAGAGCAGAAAACCCCTGATCGAACGTAAACAATCTCTTTAAATGTTTTTTAAAGAAAAGGCTATCTTAGTTTTTCAGGAAAAAGCCAGGCACTAGAAAGCTTTAAATTAACTTAGTTAATTAGGAGTACTGTGAGGGGATTCCACAGCATGAAGGATTCAAAAGTAGCATTGATCACTGGGATAACTGGTCAGGACGGTCCTTATCTCGCTAAGTTTTTGTTAGATAAAGATTATGATGTTTTTGGAGTTTATCGTCGTTCATCCACTCCCAACTTCTGGAGACTGCAAGCTTTAGGAATATTCGACGATGTTAAACTTATCTCAGCTAATCTTATTGATATGTCGGGTCTTAGAGAAGCAATAAAACTTTCCAGTCCGGACGAAATTTACCACTTAGCAGCACAAAGCTTTGTCGGTGCCTCATACGAGCAACCTATCGGAACAGCTCAAGCAACTGGTCTGGGTGTTACCCGTATCCTTGAGAGTATTAGAGCATTAAACCTGGAGGAGGAAGTAAAGATGTATCAAGCCTCTACAAGCGAATTATTTGGAAATACCACAGAAGTCCCCCAAAAGGAAACGACCCCTCTCCAACCCCAAAGCCCATACGCAGTCGCGAAACTCTACGGGTATTGGATGACTCGAATATATAGAGAATCATATAATCTCTTTGCTTGTAATGGAATACTCTTTAATCACGAATCCCCCCTCCGTGGTCTAGAATTTGTGACTAGGAAAATATCAAATGCAGTCGCTAAAATCAAGTTGGATTTAAAAGACGAACTTAGACTTGGAAACCTGAAAAGTAAAAGAGATTGGGGATACGCACCTGACTATGTGCGCTCAATGTGGATGATGCTTCAGCAAGACAAACCTGATGACTATGTTATTGCAACAAATAAAGCCCACACCGTTAAAGACTTTGCTAAATTAGCTTTCAATCAAGTAGACCTAGACTATCAAGATTATGTTGAAGTGGATGAAAAATTTGTCCGTCCTTCAGACGTAAGGGAACTAAGAGGAGATTATTCAAAAGCCAAGAAAAAACTAGGATGGACACCTAGCAAGAGCTTCAAAGAGCTTATTGAGATAATGGTTAAAGAGGATCTAGAACGATGGAAAAGATGGTTAGATGGTGAAAGATTCCCCTGGGATGCACCTAACTACCCAAAAGAAACTCAGATAACCTCTAGAAAGTATTCTCTCGATTGACTCCAATGATGAAGGCATGATACAAATGAGTCAAATACCGAAGGGATGCAAGGTGATTAAAGATTCAAAATCAGTTTATGCAATAATAATACCTTCTTCAGTAAAAGTAGAAGACATAAATTTCATAACTGATTCAAACTCCTCCCTTCAAGTCGGTGTATCTCAATACAAAGAAAAAGATGAAGTAAAAGCACACAAACATCCCTCTTGGCCCCGAAAAATAGTTGAAACTCAAGAAGTCCTTTTCGTGCGTCAAGGAGAAATTCAAGTATCCGTGTATAATGAAAAAGGGCAGGATATTAGTAACCCAAAGCTTAGTTCAGGGGACGTAATTTACTTTGTTTCAGGCGGACACAGATTGAATCCCCTTTCAAACACACAGATAATCGAAGTAAAGCAAGGGCCCTATCAAGGGAAAAATACTGATAAAAAATTCTTAAAAGAGGCCGAAAATGATTCCGGTATCTGAACCAAAAATTGGTGAAGAGGAGGTTACAAATGCATTGGACGCAATCAGGTCTGGGTTTATTTCAGGGACTACTGGAAAATATATTAAAAAATTTGAGGAGGCCTTTTCAGATTACTGCAATGTCAAGCATGGTGTATCGACAACAAGTGGGACAACCGCTTTGCATTTAGCGGCCGAAGCTCTTGAAATAGGGACTGAGGATGAAGTGATAGTTCCCGAACTTACAAATGCTGCAACTGTTTTCTCAGTAATCTATTCCAACGCCACACCCATAACTGTTGATTGTGATCCAGAGACGCTGGGAATGGATACGGAAGAAGTAAAGGAGAAGATAACACCTCGAACAAAAGCTATTATGCCAGTACATCTTTACGGTCATCCTGTAGATATGGATCCGATTCTTGAAATAGCGGAGGATTTTAATCTCTACATTATTGAAGATGCTGCTGAAGCTCACGGAGCGAAATACAAGAATCATAAAGTTGGGAGCTTAGGGGATGTAGGAGCTTTTAGTTTTTACGCGAATAAGATTATCACAACTGGGGAGGGAGGGATGATAATAACTAACAGTGATGATGTAGAAGAACGTGCACGCCTACTACGTAATCTCGCATTTGATCCTAGTAAAAGATTCCGCCATAATTTTATTGGGTTTAATTATAGAATGACCAATATCCAAGCTGCTATTGGTCTCGCTCAATTAAATAAAATTGAGTCTTTTATCAAACGAAAGCGGGAAATTGCTCGCCGATATAACGAGCACTTTAAGAATACTCAGAATCTCACTTTACCTCCAGAAAAAAATTGGGCAAAAAACGTGTATTGGATGTATCCTCTTTTAGTCCGCGAGAATTCTCCAGTTTCTCGAGATGAGTTAAGGAAAAGATTAGAAAATGAAGGAATTGAAACCAGAGCATTCTTCATCCCTATGAGCAATCAACCGGCCTTCATAAAGAGAGGTTTATTTGATAATATCAACCATCCTGTGGCAGAAGATCTAAGTGAGCGAGGTTTGTATCTGCCTAGCGGAGTCGGACTCAACGACGAGCAGATTGATCAAATCGCAGGAAATATAAATAAAATTGTTCAAAAATAACCAAAAAGTATTGGAGATGGAAAACTAATGCCTTCTAGTGAAGAGATTTCTTACTCAAAACATTTATCCGAATATTACGATGTGCTTTATTCTGATAAAAACTATGAAAAGGAATGTGATTTTTTAGAGGACCTTTTTGAAGAGTTTTCTGAAAGAAAAGTAAAGAGGATACTGGATTTAGGGTGTGGAACTGGGGAACACCTTCTGTCTTTAATTAATCGGGGCTATAAAGTCGTAGGGATTGATGGTTCCCCCAAGATGATCGAACAAGCACGATCAAAGACCAAGAATTTAAATTTCACACCCCAACTCTATTGCCAATCGATTGAATCAATGGACATCGGAGTAAAATTCGATGCCGCAGTATGCATGTTTTCAGTACTTAATTACATAACAACCAACGAAGGGCTCGAAAGAGCTTTAAACAGAATAGCCAAACATCTAAAGCCTAACGCACTATTTATAGGTGACATATGGTATGGACCCGCAGTTATTAATCTCAAGCCGGAAGTTCGTAAAAAGGAGGTCGAAACGGAAGATGGAACTCTGATTCGTTTTGCGGTACCTGAACTCAAGGAAAACAAACACCTCGTTGAAGTTAATTATGATTTCATATTGATAGAAGAAAGCCTAAAGAGATTTTCAGAAACACATAAAGTTCGCTATCTATATCCGAAAGAAATCGAAAAGTATCTTGAAGAGGCAGGTTTTAAAATAAAAAAAATGTTCAAATCTTTTGATTTCAACAAAGGACCGTCCCTTCAAACTTGGAATGTAGTATTTGTATCAGAATTTTCTGAAAGTTACAAAGGGGAATAATATTGGAACCTATTAATATATTGGAACCTATACTTGAGAATGTTCAGAAATTGAGAGGGATAGAGACAATATTTCAGAGAATTCCATTCCTTAGAGATATTTATCAAAGTGCATTAATCCGATTGTCGGATTTTTTTCGTTTGAACTACGGATTCAAAGTATTATCTGAAAGTTGGGACTTCTTAATAGTATTAGACGCATGCAGATATGATTACTTTAAACGTTTGAATTGGAATGAGCATGTTGAAAAGAGAATTTCAGCAGGATCGCATACGAGAGAATGGACAAAGGAGAACTTCAAGACTGAAGCTTCCGACATCGTTTATATCTCAGGAAACCCGCAGATATCTAGTTTTATGCTGAAAAAAAACATTGGATTCGTTCCTTTTCACGAAGTCGAGGAGGTATGGGATTATGGATGGGATGAGAATCTGGGAACAGTTCCCCCCCACCAAGTTACAAATGCTGCTTTAAAAAAAATAAAAGATTATCCTAACAAACGAATTATAGTACATTATATGCAGCCTCATCATCCCTTTATTGCAAATCACTCCTCCACAATAAAAGGTGATATGCTCCCTCACCCTCCCGAGATGACACAAAAATATAAGGAAAAAATTGATCCGGAAGAGACAATTTGGGATTTAGTGAAAAATGGAAAAATAGATATAGATTTTGTTAAGAGAGAATATTTGGAAAACTTGAAGCTCGTCATAAAAGAAGTTAAAAAACTGGTGAACTCAATAGAAGGAAAAATTGCCATTACTGCCGACCATGGTAATTGTTTTGGAGAATATTTTATTTATTCACACCCGAAAAACCTCCATATTAGACCATTGTTGGAAGTTCCTTGGTTAATATTAAACAAATAACCATTTCAACTAATTTCGCAGCCATATTTGGAAAAATAGAAAACACTATTGAGAATCTTCAAAAGTAAAAAAAATAGTACGTGTTTAGCTTTTTCTCTATAGTGTTTTCCCACCGTTAAATTTATAAGATAAGTATAAACAAGTTTAAACCGATGGTTATGTCTGGAGAGTTTGAGTTATCTGAGGAAAAACTGATTCTTTCCGAGGATGTTGAGGATATTGTTCGGAAGGAAGTGACCCCGATTGGAAATGGAGCTCATGTAACTTGTCCGAAAGAACATCTCGGAAAGACTGTCTACCTCGTGGTGTGCGAAGAGTGAATTCTCTAGCTTTAGAGCCTTCCGAGTGTTCTTCCTGCCCCCGCATAAAGGAGCTTGAGGAGAAGCTCGTTCTTAAGGATGAGAATGTCAAGCGGCTGCACAAGAAGCTAAGGAAGTACAAAAATCCACATACTCCTTCAAGCAAAAAACGTGGCTCTTCAAAATCGAACTTTAAAGGCGGAGGAAGTAACGGGCGGAAGAAAGGACACGAAGGAACTACGAAATCGAAACCTGAGCCTGACCAGACGATCATCGTGGAGGAGGAGAACTGTCCTGACTGTGGTTCTACGCTTGGAGATCCTGAGGAGATCGAATCTAGGGTTATTGAGGATATTTCCGAACCCGAACCGGTCGTTGCAAAGGAGTACAAGCTCGGGCTCTACGAGTGTAAGGACTGTGGTGGAGAGACTGTTGCTTCCCACCCTGACTGTCCCGAGGAAGGTCGTTTCGGCAAAAACGTTCTGATTCAGGCGACGTTGCTCAAGTACGAGGAAAGAATCCCTTATCGAAAAGTTTTGGACCTTTTCGAGTGGCAGCACGATCTCAAAGTTTCGCCAGCTTCAATCCTTGACTTCGTGAGAAAGGTAAGCGACTGGCTTCAACCGGAGTATGAGAGGATTTGGAGCGAAGTTCGGAATTCTGACGTTCTCTACGTTGACGAGACTGGGATGAAGGTGAACGGAGAGCAGCATTGGGTGTGGGCGTTCACTACGGGCGAGGAAACGCTTGTCGCTTTGAGGTAGAGTCGGGGGAAGAAAGTGTTGAAGGAAGTTCTTGGAAAGGATTTCGATGGAATCATAGTTTGTGATGGTTGGAAATCTTACGCGACCTATATCGAGAACGTCTCGCAGCAAGCGGACCTCCAGCGGTGCTGGGCGCACCTTTTGAAGGAAGCCGGAGATCTGGCGGACAAGTGTGAAGAAGCGGAACCAATAAGCGAAAAACTTCACGAGGTCTACGAAAGCACAACAAAGTTCGTTAGAAAGGACCCACCGCCAGAAAAGCGTGAGGAAAAAGGAAAGGAGGCTGAGAATGAACTTGAAGAGCTTCTGGACAAGGATTACGAGAGCGGAAGGTAGGAGGACCTGGTCAAGAAGATAAAGAATGGGAAGAAATACTGATTTACATTCGTCACCGAACCGGAGCTAAAAACCCACGAACAATCAAGCCGAAAGAGCTTTGCGAGAACATGTCGTCCATCGGAAGATTATCGGCGGACTCAGAAATCAAAAAGGTGTGCAAATTCACGAAACGATCATGACCCTACTAACCTCATGGAAACAGCAAGACCTAGACCCATACAAAGAAATGGTTAAAGCCACCAAATGCTAAACACGTACAAAAAATAGAATGTAAAAACCTATATGTGGAGATTTTAAGCTCCAAAAGAATTTTTTTGCGGAATAAACAATCTCGTTTACGGGCTCTCCTATAGCCTTGCATGCTTCTAACCCTCACTTTTCGATATTATAGTGATAGAAGTAAATGGTGCATAAATCGGATCCCCCAAAAGAAGACATTGTGAAAAAACCTATCTTGTGATGTGTTAAGTAAAATAAAAACCTCCTAAACCTCTCGATTTTTCTCCCTACCATAGAAATAATTAAGTAAATTTGATGTTGAATTTTGGACCCTATCTTAATGAAGATTCCAAAGACGGCAATGATCTTGAGAACATCAATATAATTAGGAACCCCATTTTCCGCAATAACAGAATTAATCGAAGACAATCCAAATGTCGTAATATCTACTCATTTGGGAGCCATCTGCTAATTTTACTTTTTGTTCTTCTTCAACCAAAAGATCTCAAATATATCGCTTTTGCTAATCTCAAAAGGAGAAACTTCTATATATACGAAAATAGAAAACATTTTTCAACATTCTAAAAATGAAAATAACTCATACCCTACTATTTTTTTTATATATTAAAGGCTTGAGACTCTGGTAAAGATCCCCTTCTTAAATCCTGGTAGAATCTCGATAATAGCTGAATCTAAACCAATGATAATCAACCGAAGCTAAATGAAAACAATTTAGAAATTATACTCTTTCGCTACTTTTTCAACAGCATTTACAATCTTCTTCAAATCCTCACTCTCAAGTTGAGGATAGACTGGCAGTGAGAGTATCCTCTCCGAAATATTCTCACTTATAGATAGGTCTTTATCTCCGTATTTTTCCTGAAATACTGGTTGTTTGTGTAATGGTCTAGGATAGTGAACCGCTGTTCCTATCCCTTCCTGTTCCAACTCCTCAATAAATTCATCTCTCGTGCAACTAAGTCTTTGTAAATCTAGTAAAATGGTATATTGATGATATGAGTGTTTAACCTCATCTTTAATTAAGGGAGGAATAATTCCTTCAATCTCGGACATTTTATCTTTGAGATATTTCGCATTTTTTCTTCTTTTTGTTATAAACTCCTCTAGTTTCTCCAGCTGTTTTAACCCTATAGCAGCCTCTATATCAGTCATTCTATAGTTTAAACCTAGTGTGGTGTGAAAATATTTTTCCGTTTGTCCATGCTCTCGAAGAAGCCTACACTTTTTTTCAAGTTTAGAATCATTCATGGTAATCATCCCTCCCTCCCCTGTCGTCATATTCTTTGTGGGGTAAAAAGAATAGCAAACCATATCATCGAAACTCCCCACATCCCTACCCTTGTATTTAGTCCCGTGAGCTTGTGCAGCGTCCCAAATTATCTCCAAGCCATTATCTTCAGCCAGATCATGGACGGAACCAATATCACAAGAGTTACCGAAAAGATGGACCGGGACTATAGCCTTCGTTTTCTTAGAAATCTGTTTCTTCGCACTTTCAATATCTAAAGTAAATGTCCTAGGATTCAAATCACAAAAAACGGGTTTACCACCCGCAAATACAACCGTACTTGCTGTTGAAATGTGACTAAATGAAGGAACTAAAACCTCATCACCTTCCTCAATAGTAGCAAGATAAGCTATATGTAATGCAGATGTACCAGAACTCACGGCAACGGCATGTTTTGAACCTACTTTTTCTGCAAAGTTTTCCTCAAACTCTTTCACCTCAGCCCCTTGTCTTAAATACCCGGACTTAAGAACTTCTACCGCTGCCTCAATTTCATCTTCCACCAGTTCAACATCGGCTATTGGGATATATTCCTCACTCATATTACACCTCTTCTTTAACCGCACTGTGAATTTAAAATTTCTGAATTTTCAAGAGTTATCTTAATGAGTTGATTATCTTTAGAGTTTCTACGGACTCTTCTATAGAGTTCAGTGAAGGTTTATCTCCATCCTGTATAGTTTCAATGAAATGTCTGAGCTCTTTCTCAAACAGGTCGACTCTCTTGTATTCAAAGAAGTTGTTCCCCTGATTATAGACCCCTCGCGGTTCCTTGCAATAGACTATGGTAGGAAAATAATCCAAAATGGAGGTCCATATCGATCCGTTAGTACCGTGAATCTCGACATAATTCATATAAGAGGGAGTGATGAGATCGCTCTCGCAAAGAACCTTTGTTCCCCCTTCCGTTTCAAACCTCAAAACAGTTAAGTCCTCAGCATCCGCCTCTATCTCTCTTCCATCTATTATTCTGGTTTTCAACACGGTTTCCGTGGACAAGTTCTGAGCGGTCTTAACTCCATCAAAGTACCAAATAATTAGATTCAACATGTGGACCAGCATCTCGTTGACGGCTCCTCCACCTTCACCCTCCTTGTGTTTCCAAGCTCGATGTGATCCCCTCCCTCCAACCCTGAAGATGGAGTAGTATGGTCTTCCTATAATTTTCTCCTCCAAAACTTCCTTTATCTTTTCGAAAGCTGGATGAAACCTGTACAGATAACCCGACATCACTACTTTATCCGACTCCTCGGCTCTTTTTTCGATCTCTTCAGCTTCTTTGAGGCTACTTGTGAGAGGCTTTTCACAAAAGACATGCTTTTCATGCTCTAGAGCTTTTAGGATTACTTCGGCGTGATGTTTCGTCGGAACACATACATCTACAGCGTCTACCTCTTCACTATCAATGAGATTATCGGGATTTTCTACATAATTAACTTCGTAATCCTGACTAAGTGCTCTTGCCTCATTCTTATCTATGTCAGAAATGAATATTTCGATATCTTGAATCTTTTTGTAACCCATCAAGTGTTTTTCTGAGATTTTTCCGCATCCAATAACACCGATTCGGATATTACTCATTTTAACGAACAACCTCATATGGTCTTGTCTTCAAATATACTTTCTTGCCATTCAAAAAAAGATAAGGAGGCTCGAAAGGCCTAAACTCCTTGTTAGAAATTAAATCATAAACATAATCCGGCTTTTTCTCTAATAAAGATATTTTAATTTTTTTCGATGAATCAAGTGAAACCTCTGAAGTTCTTCCAAAAACATAAGAAGGCCTATCTTCATAAGGTTTTGATTTTAAATACACTTTTTTGCCACCCAAAAAAAGATAAGCGGGTTCAAAGGGCTTAAATTCTAGTCCCCGAACCAATCGATAGACATATTTTGGTCTTTCTTTTATATCCGACAAGTCAATTTCTTTAAGAGGGTCTAGAGATTCCTTTTTATAAGTGTAGTGATTCCTATTCGTATCATTTAAGATTTTTTCTTGACTTGTTGAATCAAACTCCCCTCTCACAATGCTGGATAGCTCTTTCTTGAACAGGCTACGAGCTTCTTCTTGGGATCTGTCATGTAATTCGCGGGCAGTTATTCTCTCTTCTAAATCAAACCAGTTTACTTTGATTATAGGTCCCGTATCAATTCCTGTATCCATTAAATGTAAAGTAACACCATAATTCGACTCATTATTAATAATTGCATGTGAATAAGAGTTAGAACCTCGATAATATGGTAAAGGTGCCGGATGAAGGTTTACAATACATTCGTTGCAATGATCAATCAAGTCACCAGAAATAATATTATAGTAAAGAACGGAAAAAGCCATGTCTAATGAATAATCAAAAAGCTCAGATTCTCTAACCCTGTTGAGTTCATGTTCCTCCACAATGTCGAAAACACTTTTATCAAGTTCTGGATACCACCACCCCTCAGCATCATGAGAACGGCAAACTACCGCCACGACATTCGTATTCGGCTGCTCCAGTAATAATTTAAGACATTTAACCCCTAGTGGTTTGCCACCCATAAAAGCAACTTTTTTTTCTTCCAAATTACCCAACTCCAGCGGTTTAAACTTACTATAGGTATCTTTTCATAGTCTTTAAGTTTTTTTTTAATTTTCGCACTATTAACTTAATCTGAACTGTACTCAGCTATACTGGGTAGTGCCAAGACCTTTCTAGTCCTACGCCGGAAAACCCAAACAATCCATCAACTTGGTGATAGTTATCTAAAATAGATGGAAAACACAAAACGAAACTTTACAAAAAATGCAAGACATTATTAACCACAATCTAATATAGCATCAGATTACCCGAAACTAATATTAGACGAGTTATAGTATCTAAAACAATATTAAAATTAAAAAATAATTAACATAAAAAAGGGATAGATTATGGCAAACAGATTATTATTTAGTATTATTATTCCGACGTACAATAGAGCAAATCTTCTCCCTCGAGCTGTAAAAAGCGTATTGAATCAAACATATTCTAACTTTGAATTAATTATCGTAGATGATGGCTCAGAGGACAATACTCCCAAGGTAGTAGACTCATTTCAGGACGAGAAAATTAGGTATTACAGACATGAAAAAAATAAGGGAGTAACCAAAGCTGGATATACAGGCCGTAAATTAGCTAAGGGCGAATATACGGCGATATTGGGAGACGACGATGAACTCCTACCTAAAGCACTTGAAAAAATAGTTAAAAAGCTTAATGATTTTCCCGATGAAAACTTGGATTGTCTTATTTTCAATATTAAAGATTATGAAACTGGAAGACTTTTAGGATCTGGTTTTAAGAAGGATAGAACAATTACTCTCTCGGATTGGCTTTGTCAAAGACTATTAGGAGACTACTTCATGATTAAAAGCAAACGCCTTTCTAAAGAACAGCTTAAGAAAAAAAACAAAAATCTAAATGAAAATCAAAAAATTTGGACAGCAAAAATGTTTGAAAGGTTCAATGCTCACTATTTTAATGAAACTCTTTATTTAGCTCATCGAGAACATGGTGAAACTTGGTCAAGTTTTAGGAAAAAAGTTAGAAAAATGGATAAAGTCGTTGCGAACAAAAAATCCCTCCTATCAGAATATGGAGATAAGATAAAAAATAATTGTCCCAGTATATACGGGAGAAATTTAATGATTCTAGGCTTCCATCAATTATTAATAAACGAAAAGTCCGAAGGAAGGGAAAATCTAGTAAATTCTCTAAGATTTAATTTATTTTTGGGAGCTATGATTTTGTTTATTTTATCTTTCTTTATGAATGGAAATCACTTAACTAAATTGTATAGCAAATTTTTAAAAATAGAAAGTTTCCTCCAGAGCCTTCTAGCAAGGCAAAGTACAGAGCCTGTCTTAAAATGGTAATCATGTTAATTCATTTATAAGAAAAATCATGAGGGATATATATGGAAAATTTAAAAAATATTTTAAGTAAACCACTAAATTCAGACTCCAAAATTTACAACCTTTACCATAAATACTTGAAAACCATGGAGCTTCTTAAATACAGACTCTCGGATAAAAGGAGTAATTCTATTATAGCTTTAACTTTCGATGAACCTCCAAACGAAAATTCAATACGAGTACCTAAATTTCTTAATGAAAAAGAAATTGAAGCAACATTTTTCGTGCCTCCAGATAATGCCGAAGAAAAGTATATTGAAGAAACCGTTTCATTAGGACATGAGATTGGAGGTCACGGTTGGAATCATGGAGATTCCGAAGTTAGAAATCATCACCAAGAATCTGCTTTCAAGTGCTTTGAATATTTGAAAGAATTATATCCGGATATAGCTTCTTGGAGATTTCCAGGTCTAACAGCCAGCCAAAAAGGATATGAAAATATTAAAAAGGCTGGTTTTAGAATTGATTCGACTAGAGGGATATATTATCCTTTTCAAAAACCTAAAAAACATTTAGGATTGAAGGAATATCCTTTTTTAAGACTACCCCCAAATGGACAAATGGACATAGATACAGAAAGTTATGATGCAATGTTTGATTTCATCATAAAAAAGTTGATAAAATTAAAGGGAGTTATAGTTCTTCCATTCCACACATGGTATCAGAACGATAACTTTACTGAATTCAAAAACTTAATTAACGAATTGAAGAATAAAAAATTGAACTTCAAAAAACTGATAGATTTAGAATCAGAGTTTCGATAGAAAAAAGAGGTGTCAATATTAATAGAAACAATCCTCCGGAAGTTTCCAGACTTAGGATCAATAGAACAAATATTTAGAAGAAGCCCATTTTTGAGACGCTCATATTATGCTGCCCTCGAAAGATTCTTCAGATATTTTCCTAATGATGGGGTAAAGGTAATGGACGAGAAATGGGATTACCTAATAATACTGGATGCTTGTAGGTATGATTACTTTAAAAAGTTAAACGACACTCCCGGTAATTTAGAAAAGAAAATTTCTAGAGGATCAGATACTGGCAATTGGAAAAAACGAAATTTTAATAAAAAATATCCTAATACTGTGTACGTAACAGCTAACCCACAGCTCTCGAAAGTTAAATTAAAAGACGATTTAGGATTCGTTCCTTTTCCATATATTGAAAATGTTTGGGACTACGGATGGGACGAATATTGGGACACTGTCCCCCCCAAAGAAGTTACGAGAGCAGCGATAAAAATAAGAAAAGAATATCCTGAAAAAAGAATGATAATTCATTACGTTCAGCCCCATCAACCATTCATAGCTGGTCCATACGCTGAAGAGTTGAGAGAGAAAAGACATAATTTAAATCCTGATGAGCTTTGGAAGAGAATACTTCAAGGGACACGTCTGACTGGCGTCAGTGATACTTGGAGATTTGTCGAGAAGGGAATGATTAACTTTGATAAAGCTAGGATAGGATATAAGGAGAATATAAAGCTTGTTCTTAAGGAAGTTAAGGAGCTAATTAAGGAGTTGGAAGGAAAAATTGTGGTTACTGCTGATCATGGAGATGCTCATGGAGAGTTCTATATTTATGGGCACCCCGGATATATTTATCTAACTCCCTTAGTCGAAGTCCCATGGTTAAAAATTTATAAATAAATTTTTTAGCGGCAAAAAGAAATCTTGGTTCATTCTAATGCTTTTTTCAGAAAAACAAGTATTCTAAAAACTAAATCAGGGAGTGGAATAGTTTGTCGAATCATTTCGAAATCTTCGTCAGTTAGGATACTCATACCAAAAATCCAGATAGTATAGAAAATAAATCCACATATTAATACCAAGAAAATTTTCGGCCAGATAGGGAAGGGTAATACAGATTTTAGAAGTAAAATTAAGACGATTGTGAGTGCTCCCCCTATGATTATTTTGCCGATTGCTTTAATAGGAATGTCAAACTCAATATGTTTTTGAGTGTAGTGAAATTCTAAGAGAAGAGCTACTACAAATGAGAATAGGAATGCTAATGCTGCTCCTTCTATTCCTATAAAAGGAACTAGTAATAAATCTCCAACTAGGTTTAGACCAGCTGCTACTCCGTAGATCTTAGCGTGTAGTCGATTTTTACCGATTGCAACCAGCGTCTTACCAAATATACTGAACAAGACAGTCACTAACATAGTCACACTTAATATCCTCATAGCACCTGCTGCGGGAAGATATTGTTTCGAAAAAAGTACTCTAATAATAATTTTAGGAAAGGTTAAAAAAATTAAAACTAAAGGAATGAGAAGAAGAAATGAGAGTTTTGAGATATAATACATAGTAAAATTCAAACTTTCCATATCTTTTTTCGCCCAAAGCTCGGAAACCATGGGTAAAAGAGGAACTCCAACCACTGAACCAGCTTGCATTATAATCTTAGTTGCAGGTCGAGCAACTTGGTAAAAACCTACCTCCTTAGAAGTTCTAAAAAAGGTAATTACAATAGTATCAATTCGACCAGTTATGACGCCCGCCAACCCACTAAACATTAGAGGAAGTCCAAAAAAAACCATTTTTTTAGTCACCTGCTTGGAAATCTTCATTTCCCCTTTTGATAAAGTAGTTTTATGTTTTTTAAGCCGAATCAGCACCCACAACCCGACCAAGATATTACCCAAAACAAACGCTAAAGCAGTTCCAGGAGCTTCTAAATCCGTAAAATAGCTAAATACCCCCAAAATCAAAAAAGTAATTAAAACTCTTAAAAACTCAACTGATTTAAATCCAACAATATCCCCGAATCCTTGAAAAATTTTTTGGCCCGAAGACAGTAAAGACATGACAACAAACCAAACGCTTAATAATCGAATTATTGAAACAGCAGAGCGATTACCGATAAATCCCATAGCAACCTGTTCCGAGAAAACAAAAAGTATACCTGCCATCAAAGAGGATACCACTAATTTTACAAGAACAGCCGAAAGTATGGATGACTTCAGTTCAGTAAATTTATTTTTTTCCCTAAATTCGGGAAGGAACTTTACAATTGCTTGTCCTAGACCAAGCTTTCTGAAAAGCTTAAGAAATCCGATAAGAGAAAAAACCGCATAAAAAATTCCATAGTCAATTGGAGAGAGGCTTCTAGACAAAAAAATTCGCACAAGAAGACCTATGACCCCCGTAGCAACTCCAAATATAAAAGCAATTGAAGCCCCTCTAAAAATATAATCTGCATAGTTCTTTTCAGACATAAAAATCACCTATATGGAGGATAATTTTTCCACTATTTTTGATGGGACTCTGAACTAATAATAGCTTTGAAAAAGAAACCCTAATAATCAAAGATAATACATAGTATTTTTAAGTAAATTTTTCGAATTTAAAATCAAATAAGGGAAATATCTTGACGATTATTGTCCTGGGTTATGATGCTCTCGAACATAAGCTTGTAAAAGAATATAAATTGAGTAATCTAAAACAAAAATCGTATACAAAACTTGACATTTCTGACTTTCCAGTGATTTCCACACCGCCAATATGGGCATCTATGATAACTGGAGAGATAAATGAGGAGATGATTAGTTATTGGGTGCCAGAATATAAAACGGTCAATTCGATTTATATTCCGGCAGTTAAATTCGCTAGAAAAATCTTACCTTCTAAAGTTAGAGAATTCTTAAATAAATTCATTAGAAACAAGTTTTACAAAGAGAGAGATGAAAGCCCCCTCCAAGCCACTCTGAGTTTTCTCGAAGATACAGAAACTCCAACAATATTTTCAGAATTGAGTTCATGGCACAACGAAATCCCTGGATACAACGCCACAACCGGGGAGAAAAAAAAGAAAAGGTTTGAAACAGCATTTGAAGACGCAAAGGATGAAATCAAAAGAAAAGCCACTATGAAACTAATAAAGAAACAACACGAAAAAGAATTCAAAAACCTATTAGATACACTCGATGAAAAAGATAATTATGATCTCATTTTTTGGTATACCAAGTATCTAGATGAAATCGGTCATATGGATAGAGGGTCTAAACTCAGAACTATGCGAAGATATATGGATGTAAACAAAGAAGTGGGAAAAGTAAAGTCAAAGCTCGATTTAGAAGATAAATTATACATAATAAGCGATCATGGAATGAAACCCGAAGGAAAATACGGACTCCATGATAAGGACGCATTTTTTAGTTCTAGCGATAAAAAATTGATTAGAAAACCTCAAGAACTATACGAACTGATTAGGAATAATCTAAAAATGTAAACTTATGATTCTTCTGCGAAAATATTTCGGGAAACAGGGCCTAATTCTTCTCGCAAGATTTCATTTTTGTTTACTGATTTGATCTGTCCGGATATTCTATCAATCGAATAAAAAATAAACCCATTTTTCAAAAGATATTCTAGTAATTCTTCTGGTTCATTACCCACATCTCTGCGATGCTCAGGATTAAACTCAAAAACCACACCATTTACTAAATTTTTCTCGAATAATCTTTCCATCCCATAAAGAACATTTAATTCCATACCCCCCACATCTATTTTTACAAATAATTGATCTTCTACCTCCCCTATAATCTCATCCAACCTTTTCTGTTCCACAGTTATATCTCTTCTAAAGGATGTTTGACTCGGCTACAATTGAATAGTATCCTCTCCCCCCAATGCCAAATTCTCTACAACAACATTATCTAAATCATTAAGACGAATATTTTCCTCCAAGATAGAAAAAGAATCCGGAGAAGGTTCAAAAGCAAATACCTTTCCATCCGACTTAACCCTCTGAGCTCCTAAAACGGTAAAATAACCTAACCTATATTCGCCCCCACATCAACAAACACCATCCCCTCACGAAGTTTCCGTAATAACAAATTTGACGTGCCTGGTTCGTATTTTTTTCCAACCATTGCCCAAATCAAACCTTTACCTTTAAGCTTTCCTCCAAACGGTAAATCTACAATCTCAAACTCAGAAGACCCAAACCATCCCTTTCCCCCTGCATATACAGCAGCCTCTCTAATCAAATCTCTATGAGGGTGAAAACCCCAATAAGGTAATGAAAACAGAGGGAGCAATAAATCAGGAGACTTATCATATATCCAACTTTTCAACGACATTCCATCTCCCACTTCTTTATTAATAGTATTAAATTTATAGAAATTAAATTTGTTTAGAATTAAATGATTAAATGTGAAACCAATATTTTTGAAATTATCAAAAGTCATAGTCGAATAAGGCTTTTAAATTATTTTATATACTTCCTTCTTTCTTAAGTCGAGCAATTTTATTCTGTATCTTTCTTTTACTATTTATTTGTGAATACTCCTCTGTCCCACTACCAATCTCTAACCACGGCACATACCTAACCAAATCATTATCTACCCCATGCGCGTACTGCCCGTTTTCCCCTAACATTTCCCCATGATCAGCGGTTATAACAATCTTACCATCCATCTCTTCTATTAATTTTGAAACGTATTTCAAAACTATTCTCAAGTTCCCTTCATAAGCCTGTCGTAAAACATCATCCGATTCCTCTTGCATGAAACGAACTAAACCCCGTCTATGTCCACCTCTAGGACTTCCAAATAATAATTTCCGAACTAGCCATCTCGGAGACCGACCTAAAAACTGCGGTCCGAGCGGTCTTAAATTCAAAGCTTTTCTAATTTTGCTTAAATTTTCCTCTCCTAGCAAATCAATAAATGAAGAAAAGAATCTTCTAAAAATATTTTTAAATCCACCCCCAGATACATTCTCAGACTGCTGTGAACCCTCACTGCTTATATAAGGTGCATGAGGTTGTTCGAAATGTATTATTAATCTCCTATCAATATATTTCTCCATTGCCCGAATAACAGACTTATATACGGTTTCAGGATGCACAGTATCCAATTCTTCATCCCACCCCCAAATGCAAACATCAATAATATTTGAAAAATGTTCACTGGCATTAAATCCATGTACCTCCATTTTAGAATTAATGTGGGGATTCGCAGAAACATAAACCACATCATCATAATATTTTCTAAAAACTTTAATGGCCCATTCAACAGTGTTTACTGCCGGGGTCTTAACTTTTCTAAAATCTCCCTCCGGCAGATAATCCCTATAAATCTCCTTGAAAAAATCGTAACGACAAGCATCCAATACTATAAGATAATCCCAATCCTTAGCCATTAAATCAAACTTTCCATTTTCATCTTCATATTTCAAAACAGGTTTTTTTGAAGACATCCTAATCCTCCTTGATTCGATAACTGATTAAGTAATTTTATTTTTTCTTTTTCACACCTAGAACTCAAAAACCTTTCTCATTTGCATTATTTAACTATTCGAAGTTTTTACTATCAAACAAATTCAATTATTCGTATTTAGGTGAAAGAGCTTCGTATATCTCTTGAAAAATTTCCCTCAAACTTTTCTCCAACTTCCAATCAGGAAAATGAGTTTTAGCCTTTCCTATATCGCTAATCCACCATATGTGATCAGCCTTTCTCTCTTCTCCATACTCGTAATCAATTCTTTTACCAGTGATTTTTTCAATCAAGTCTAAAGACTCCAAAAGCGAAATCGAATTATTTCTGCTCCCACCTACATTATAAACTTCCCCAGGGCGCGGATTCTTAACAAATTCATAGAAAAGTTTCGACAAGTCAGCAGCATGAATAACATCGCGGACTTGGTAACCTTCATAACCATAAATAGTCAACTTCTCCCCTGTAAGAGCTAATTTTACGAAGTAAGGTTCCCAGTTATGCATCTCCACAGCTCTAGCAGCACCTCCAGTAATACACCCCATTCTAAAAACTCCGGTTTTAAGCCCATATAAGTGAGCGTACTCCTGCACATATAGGTCTGCAACAGTCTTAGATACACCGAAAGGGGTATGCATGTTTTGATCAATCCTCAAACTTTCATCAAACCCGTTCCATAAAGCCGGGTCAACAGGTTCAAATCTCTTACCATCTTTTTCATAGGAGAAATAATTCGGGACTTCTCCATATACTTTATTCGTTGAGCAAAAAACGAAAGGAATCTCCTTATTATGTTTTCTCACTCGTTCTAAAAGCTCAAATGTACCCTTTGCATTTATTTCAAAATCTTTTTCTGGAATCTCAATCGACCGAGGATGCGAAGGTTGAGCAGCCGTATGAATCAAAGCATCTGAACGTTTTATAAGAGATGTTAACTCATCATTCCGAAAATCCATCTCATGTTGCTCGACATCATAGTCCGCTAACAAATCCCTCATAGTCTTACTGGTATCACCTTCTTCACCAAAAATTTCCCCCCTAGCATAATTATCAACGCTAATAACTTCCCAACCCTGTTCTCGAAAAAGTTTGCAACATTCAGAACCTACCAGTCCCGCTCCTCCAGTAATCAAAACCGTATCACTCATTTTACTCTCCTTCCTCTGCCAGACATTAATTAATAACTCAAATATATAAGTAGGGAGGCATCTGATGAAAGTTTTATTCCTATATCAGGGAAAAACTTCCGATCCTTCTTTCCGAGCATGTAAACTCCCTCTCTTCAAAGAACTTGAAGGAATCGAATTCAAAATAGTGGTTTTGGAAGACGATCTAGATTTAGATATTAAAAATATAGAAATCCTACTTGAGAAAAAATCCATTTTACCCAAATACATAGTTGATATTCTCCTTAATTCAACCGAGTCAGATTTTGATTTAATTCACGCTCTAAAACCGGGAACTTCCCTTCCAAGTTACCTAATGTCAAAAATAACCGACAAACCATTTGTTCTAGATGCAGATGATTATGACTGGACCGGTAATCTAATCTACAAAAAAGTTGGAGATTTCTTAACCACAAAAGGAAGATATGATTCCTTCATAACGGCTTCGAAAGAACTCACGGATTGGTTCCATGGAGAATATCTCCCTTTTACAGCAGACTTGAAAAAATTTAACAGGAAAAGATACTCCGAGGAAAGAAAAAAAATCAGAAAGAATTACGATCTTGAAAATTTCCAAGTATTGATGTGGGGAGGTATATTCGTTCCTCAAGTGAATGTAGACTTTTTAGCTAAAATTGGAAAATCTTTGAACAAAAATCAGAAACTATTCGTGATCGGTGCTGGTGAAAAGTTTGAAGAATTTAGAAATAAAATCGAAGATATCGAGAATGAAAAAGTAGTGACAACCGGTTGGGTCGAACCTGAGGAAATTCCCAAGTTTTACAGTGCCGGTGACATAGGAGTTTTTCCTTTTCCAGACACTCTCTATCATAAATGCAAATGTCCAATAAAACTCTTTGAATACATGGGAACAGGACTCCCTGTTTTCACAACTCCTGTAGGAGAACCCAAATACATGGTGAAAAAAACAGGTTGCGGAAAAATATGTAAAACCCCAAAACAATTCGCAAAAAAAGCAGCTCAATACGAAAAAAAAGAATTACAAAAAATAGGAAAGAAAGGGAGAGAGTATCTGAAAAAAAATCAAAACGTAAAAACCCAAGCAAGGAATCTCAAAGAAATATATGAAAAAGCCTTGGAGAACAAAAAATGAAAATCGGAATGATAGCCCAAGGAATATACCCATACAATTTCGGCGGACACGAAATACGCATAAACCAAGTCGGCAAAAGATTAGCGAAAAACCACGAATTACACCTTTATCTCCCTAACCGGAAAGAGATAAAGTATCCTGAAGAATTTGAAGGAATAAAAATACACCCCATTCAAACGTTTATAAAAAACCCTCATCTTCTAACATCCTTAACTGCTCTGGAATTCGCAAAGAAAGTTCCAAAAAAAATCGAAGACGAAGAACTAGATATTGTCGATATCTTATTTTATTCGATGCCTTTTGAAAAAAAAGAAAAAAAGACAGTCGCTACCACCGGAGCTTTTTATGAGAGTTTCAAGCACAGAAGTCTACTTAGAAAAGCTATTACATTTCCAATTATTTATTTACAGATTTTCCTCAATCAAATTAAGATAAATTTTTCAGATAAGGTAATCTCGATCTCTGAAATATCAGCTCGAGAGATGGAAAAAAAATTCGGGGTTTCGGAAGATAATCTCGAGATTATCAAGAATGGTGTTTCAAAAAGGTTTAAACCAGATTTGGATGTTAAAGATTTAAAATCAAAATTGGGTTTTGAAGAAGAAGATTTCATAATAACGTATTCCGGACGTCTCGCTAGAGAAAAAGGCGTTCCAGATTTGATAAAAGCCGTAAGTTTTCTCGACAACTCTCAAATAAAAATACTTCTCCTAGGTGACGGAGAAATTAAGGACGAAATCAAAAATCTATCCAAAAAATTAAATGTAAAAACTCAGTTTGCAGGAACAGTAAAACATTCCGATATACCAAAATATCTAAACTTAAGCGACCTTTTCGTACTTCCTTCATACTGGGAAATACAACCCCTTTCTTGTATTGAAGCCATGGCATGCGGAGTCCCCGTAATTTCAACAGAAGTTGGCGGGATTCCAGAAGTAGTTAAAGACGAAAAAAACGGGTTACTAGTAAAACCGGGAGAACCTAAAAATTTAGCCGAAGCTATAGAGAGGATTAGAGATGACGAAGAATTGAGAGATAAATTACGAAAGGAGGGATTGGAGTTCGCAAAGGAAAGAACTTGGGATAAGATAGTTAATCAAATGGAGCAAACTTATCAAAGTTTAGTAAACCAAAAACGATAAGACAAAACACTTCTCAACATTACCCCATAAAAATACAAAAAACTTCCGAAGTCGTAAGTCCTGACCTATCTTAAGTTAATTTCACCTCAAAAGTTTCCCTCAGGTTTTTGACTGCGAGATCACAATATCACTCAAGCATTTCCAAGTTTCGATTTAAAGCAGAGCTTTAACAAAGAACAACCTTAGATAAAACTCTCGGGAATAATCTTCAATACTCTTTATCTTACTAGACAAAAAATCGAAGATAGTAGGTAAACCCGTTAAGTTAGAATAGATTATTATATATTTCAGCGTGTTTATCAGCACATTCTTCCCAATCATGCATCTTTGCGAACTCGTAATTCTTCTCCAAGTTTATCGCTGAATATTTTGGATCTCCAAACCACGATGTCAAATCATCAACTGCTATAGTTCTATTTTGTACGTCATCAGGCATGACGGCGTCGGAAAGAGTGACCACCGGCACTTTACAAGCCATCGCTTCAACTGCCGGCAAACCGTAACCTTCACTCTGCGTGGGGAAAACGAAAACGTTTAGAGAGTTGAAAAAATCATTCAAGTCCCCTTCAGGCACGAATCCTAAAAACTTAACCCGTTCGTCACCACCAGCTATCTTCTTCAACCTCTCCATCTCTCTCCCTTTCCCACCGATCAACAGTTCCCCGTCCACGTCCGCTTCCAAAAACGCCTTAACCAGATGATCTATCCTCTTCCTAGGACCCAAAAAACTCAAAGTCCCTACTCTAAAAGTATCCTCTTCTTTTTCATCTGGCTCCAGCTCGGGACTAATACCGTGTCTAATAATCTTCACTTTCTCCCTATCGACACCAAACTTCTCAACAAGTTCTTCCTTCGTCTGCTCACTCACAGCGGTAAAAAAATCCGCCTTTTCGAGAGCTATCGAACAAGCAAGCTCGAAATAATTTGAAGTAAACCATCTCTCCACCTTACCCCTAACCGAACCGGACCCGATCTCCTCAGGATAAAACAAGGGAATGAAATCGTGAAAAGTCACCACAAGAGGTTTCGGCGCATGGATAGCTTCCAACGGACTTAACGCATGATAAACGTCAGCACTCAACGTCTTGAAAGGCATCTCCATACCTGTAAAAGAAAAGTAGCCAGCCAAACCATCTCCTAGAGGCAATCCTCCATCTTGACTCACCTTTTTCAAATTCAGTGATTCTCTTTTATCCAACCTCTTTTCCAGTTCCATCGAATACCTACCAACCCCACCATTTCGAAGATCGAAAAACCTTGAAATCAGACAAAGATCCATAAATTTTCCTCCAAATAATTAAACTAATCCAGATTTCATTAATTGTTCCCCAAAATTTTCGAGTAAACCGATTCCAATCTTTCAGCTATCTCTTCCCAATCATAATACCCCACCAGTTCGAAACACTCGCTTTCCTTCTCCTCATACATTTCATCATCCGTCAACAAGTCCTCAAGCTTATCCACCAAGTCTTCCTCGTTATCTTTCTCAAAAACTAACCCACCCTTTTCCCCTTTCGTAACTTCTACATGCGGTTCAATATCCGAAACCACATACGGTGTGCCAGAAGCAGCTGCTTCAATAACAGACATCCCAAACCCTTCCAAAACGGAAGCAGAGATATAGACTTGAGAACCTTTCATAACCTTAATAACATCCTCTTTCTCTGGAACGTAACCTACCAGTTCTATATCCGCATCCAGTTCTCCAGCCAGCTGCTCCAGTCTCTCTCGCTCCGGACCGTCGCCGACGACCTTCATCTGAACTTCCGGAACCTCTTCCGAAACTTTCTCAAAAGCCCTCATGGCAAAATCAACACGCTTCTTTTCAGTCAATCTCGAAACCGTACAAACAGTCGGACTATCGAACTTCTTCGCTTCAACTTCATCGAATTCGGACAGGTCAACCCCATTCGGAACCACCTCAATCAAATCAAAATCAACGCCCCTCTCCACTAATCTTCTCTTTGTGAACTCGCTGACCGAAATAATCCCATCCCAATCCCTACCCAAAGACATCCTTTCCCAAAACTCACCACATACTCCAGTCAAAAATCCCTTATTTTGTATCCACTCACCAATCCAAGTCTCATGATAAGTCGCTACACAAGGAACGCCCGCATCTTGACCGATTCCGTAGGCGGGAAGGTATGATAAAAAGCTTTGACCATCCACCAAGTCAAAATCTAACTCTTTTCCCTTCTCTATAGCAGCGTCGACGAAGGAGAGTCTGGACAAAAAATCCCCCTTGGAAGAGTAAGGATGTTCCTCTCCAACTCTATAAACTTTACAACCGTTCCGAACCGATTCCTCAGGCTGTCCCTCCTGTCTGGAACATATCACCTGAACATCATGATTCTCCGCTAAATGTTTCGACAGGTAGTGCGCTCTCGCCTCCACCCCTCCAGTAATTTCTTCATGTGGAAAATACTCAACTACGAACAGAATCCTCATCTTAACCAAACAAATTTGTACACTTCAAAAAATAACCTTTCCCATAAACCCAACCAATCATTAATTAAAAGTTCGAAAATACTCACTACTCAGAAGAAAACCCCTTATAAACAAAAGGTCCCCACAAAACAATACCAATACCAATACACCCAAAAACCACCCACTCATTCTCCAAAAAAATAGGAACCACACCAACACCCAAAATCATTAACAATACTCCTAATCCAGCTAATTGTTTTCCTCTTTCCGAAAACAATTCCTCAATACTCTCCAAACTATCACAACCAATCTTCACAATTATTACAACTCCAACACTTTAAAACAATTCCTTCCAAAAACTCTCAAAACTATTCCTTCTCGAAAAGGTTGTGAGTCAATGATGATGTTTTGTTGCCTTGATTTATATTTTTGAGTAAAAATCTACTCGATATTTTTATTGAAAAAATCTTAAAGAAGTTTGTCAGTTGGAAAAGATTGAAAATATCAAAATTAATGTACGTGCTCAAGACTTTCAAACAAAGAAAAGCAAACATTCAATGGGGATATGAAAATGAAAAACAAAAACCCCTTAAAAGCTTACAGGGATGCTGATGAGAAAATCAAAAAAATCTTCA